>JAZSPX010000059.1:0-2740 GCA_045537675.1 Candidatus Faeciplasma sp.
CATGCTCGGTTCCTATTCCAAACAGTTAGAGGTCATACGCATCGGCGGAATCGAGCTTTTTGAAAGCACCAAGGTAATCAATGTCGACGGCGAGCCTGTAACCCTCACCCCCAAGGAATATGATATTCTTAGCTTTTTAATGGCGCACCCCGGCACGGTTTTCTCACCTGCCGAGATTTACCGCCGCGTCTGGGGCGAGGTTCCCATCGGCGTAGACAACGCCATTGCAGTTCACATTCGCCATCTTCGTGAAAAAATCGAAATCGACCCCGCCGACCCACGCTATTTAAAAGTAGTCTGGGGCAGGGGATATAAGTTTGAACATAAGGAGGATTAAACATGAAAAACGCACATTCAAAGCTGTGGCTTAAAATCACGTCAGTCATTCTGTTTGTCGTTTTCTTTGCTGTCTTTGCGGCATCTGTGGCTTCGGTAATTGTCCTCGGTTATATGGAGGTCTACTTCGACGGCGGCAAAAACCTCAGGGAAGAAGTCGCTTGGGATTTCGCCTATCCAAAGGCGAGACAAATAGGATATATTCTCGAGAATCAAAGCGCTGTCGAGTACTACGACATAGTAAAAGATAAAGCCTATCAGGGCGATGAGTGGGAATACGACTATGATACCGCTTCTTACAAACGCACGACACTTGGCACAACATTCGATTCTGAAAAGTATCCCTACTCCGAACCCGAAAAGTATTTCGGAGAGGATATTGTACTTAATACTTTGACAGATGATTATGCTTTCGGTAAAACTAACTATGCCGTTAAGATAGTTAATAATCACAGCGGAGAGGTGTTCTTTGAAAACTTTGTGCCGCCTGCAGACTATGCTTCTGTTTTAACCGAAAAAGTTAAGGTTAAGGTTCTTGGTGACCTTGAAAAAATCAACCTTCAGTTCGAAAGGCGTTACGACCTTAATAACTATCTTTTAAAGCTTAACGGCGGTATTTATAACAGCGAAATTTATTACATTCCGAATGAAGATTTCGTCTCCGAAACACAGACCCCCAGCCAACGCATTTGGGTCTTGGAAGGTGATTACATCCCCGTTGTCACCGAAACGTTCGAGGTTTCGTTATACATCCCTACCGAATATTCGCTCGAAACCAAAGATGCATTCGTAATGTCGCTTGTAGATTTCGCAATTGCAAACCGCTACCTGCCCATTATAACAGGCATTGTAAGCCTAATTCTGATAGTTGTTATCTTCATCTACTTAATGTGCGCCGCAGGCCACAAAGCAGGTATAGAGGGTATCACCCCCAACTGGATAGATAAAATTCCGTTTGACCTCTATCTTATAATACTCATTGCATTAGTCTGCATAATTATAGCCCTTAGCGACGTTTTCCTGTATAACGGCGATATTGTGGCGACTATATATTGGGTCTGCGCCGGCATACTCTTTGTTTTGCTTGCTTTGTCATTCGCAATGACCCTTGCAACCCGTGCAAAGCTTGGCACAGTTTTAACAAACACGATGGTAGGCTCAGTCTGCATCCTGCTTATAAAGATCCTCAAATTTGTTTGGAAGTATACCAAAAAGGTGTTCGCAGGCATATGCTATGCATTCAAAAACCTCAAGTTCATCTGGCGTGCTATCATAGTAGCTGCAGTAATCGCCGCATTCGAGATATTCACCATCTTCTTTATTGTGGAAATGTATTGGATGCGTCCGTTCTGGGTGTTCGTCTTTATCTTCGGCAATCTCTTCATTTGCGTAATGGCAACCTTCTATCTCATTGCCTTCTTCAAAATCAAAAAGTGCATTAAAGAGCTTGCAAACGGCAACTCCTACGCCAAGGTCGATAATCAATACGTTTTCGGCATCTTTAAAGAATGTGCCGACGACCTTAACAACATCGGCCTCGGCATTCAAAAAGCGGTCGAGGAAAGTATGAAGTCCGAGCGCTTAAAGACCGAGCTTATAACAAACGTCTCCCACGACCTTAAAACTCCGCTTACCTCAATCGTCAATTACGTCGATATTTTAAGTAAAGAGGACATTCAGCCCGAAGAAGCCAAAGAACACGTCGATGTTCTTGTCCGTCAGTCTCAGCGAATGAAAAAGCTTATCGACGACCTTATCGAGGCTTCGAAGGCTTCAACAGGTGCCACAAAGGTATCACTTGCAAGAAGCGACTTAGGCATGCTTCTGTCGCAGTCTGTCGTCGAATATGAAGACAGGTTCAATAATGCAAACCTTTCAGTCAAAATGACGTTGCCCGAAAAGCCCATCGTTGCAAACCTCGACGGTAAGCTTATGTGGCGTGTGTTTGACAACCTTTTGAATAACATCTGCAAATATGCTCAGCCCGGCACCCGTGTCTATATCACAGCCGTCGAAAAGGGCGAAGACGTTGTGGTAACCTTCAAAAACATCTCGAAATACGAGCTTAACATTTCCAGCGATGAGCTTATGGAACGCTTTGTCCGCGGCGACTCCTCCCGCTCGACCGAGGGCAGCGGCTTAGGTCTTTCAATCGCTCGCAGCCTTTGCGACCTGCAAAACGCAACCCTCGATATCGACATAGACGGCGACCTGTTCAAGGTAAACATCACAGTTAAAAAGCTTGGCGATGAGGCTCTCATCAATGAATAAGTGGCTGCTCATTCTTGTCATGCTGACATTGATTGCTGTTTTAATTATAGCTTTGTCGCATTATATAGATAGCTTTTTAAGTCCATTCCTTTAAAAAACATAGTGTCCAAACCTTTGTGCACGCGGCGAAGCC
>JAZSPX010000244.1:0-4048 GCA_045537675.1 Candidatus Faeciplasma sp.
ATGCCGCCGCAGCGTCCGAACGCGTTAAAGCTGTTCTTTGCAAAAATTACACGAAACTTAGCAATTAATACATATCGTAAAAACACAGCGCAAATGCGCGGAGGCAAGGAGTTCAAAGCATCTTTGGACGAGCTTGCGGAATGTGTACCGTCAAAAACCTCTGTTGAGGGTGAGTTTGACAAGAAACTTTTAGAACAGTCGATAAACAGCTTTTTAAAGAGCTTAAGTGCCCGTGATTGTTCTGTCTTTCTGCGCCGATATTTTTACTCTGACAGCGTTAAAGAAATTGCAGAGCGTTATGGTTTAAGCGAATCGAACACGCTTTCTATCCTTTTCAGAACACGAAAAAAGCTTAAAGAACATCTTGAGAAGGAGGGATTTAACATATGACAGTATATGATTTATTAGAAGCTATCGCCGCTGCCGACGATGAGCTTTTGCTAAGAAGTGAAGAAGCCAAGCGTAAATCATATGGTTGGGTTAAATATGCTGCACTTGCAGCATGTGTTGTTTTAGTCGTTGCCGCAGCATTTGCTTTTGGAAGAAATCGTAGCGACCTGCCTATCGAACCTGACGTAACAGTGCCTACAGTTATTACCGATAATGATGTAACAACAAGCGTAACGACGAGTGTGACAACAAGCGTAACGCCAATTACAACCGAAAAGCCCATTGAACCGATTGTCAACCCCAATGAGGTCATTGCCGACGAAACGGCACCTGCACCGTTTGCACACTCGGGCGGTGATGAACATGCATGGTATTATGAGCCGTTGCAACCAAAGCTGGGTCATATTCCTTTTACGTTGCTTGAATTTGGCGATGTTGATGAAGATGATTTTGAAAAATGGTGCGACAGCGTTAACATATTGTATCGCAAGGGCGAAGATGTTGCGAGTGACATAAACGGCTTTTTAAACGTCTATGCTATGATGAATTACTTTGATATATCGGATGAAGAAGTAACCAAAGCATTTGAATATGAGCTTTCACAGGATGATCCGTTCTTCATGAACTATGAAGACCTTAACGTTCTTCTTTCGCGTGATGAAGCAGCAATTCTTTCACACTTTAAATCTGATTATTCAATCGTTATAGAAAACAGGATTTACAGCCCTCAGTGGGTGTATGAAAATTCAGATAAGGCATATAGAGAAGCAGGAATCAAGCCCGAAATGCTTAAAGAAAAGCTGGTTCTTTATCTGCAGACAAACCTCACCGAAGAAGCAAAGAGCTATTTGATCGACAAGATTAACAGATATGAGAACAGCCTATCGCCTGCTGTTGGAGGCTCGGATTATACGTTTGCCCGTAAATATATAGACGAGGTCTATAATATACACATTGCGTCTTTGATTGTGGGCAGAGAGGCGTGCGATACGTGGACTAATGATGTATTCCTGAAAAAATCCCCCGAAGAGCAAGAGGGTATTCCGCCGCTATATCAA
Source organism: Candidatus Faeciplasma sp. (assembly GCA_045537675.1). Lineage (GTDB taxonomy): Bacteria > Bacillota > Clostridia > Oscillospirales > Ruminococcaceae > Faeciplasma. The sequence continues at coordinate 1,449 of JAZSPX010000244.1, forward strand.
ATAATTGTAGAGCTTGGGATTTCAAAAGAAGACCTTATAAAGAGAAACAATGAGTACTACGGTACCGATCAATATCTCTCTGATTATATAATTAATGCTTTATATGCCGATGATATTGAAACCATGAAGCAAGTGCTTATGAGCCCTGTGGCGCTGTATTACGATAAAGAGATTTATACGTTTGACGAACTGATGTTGGGCACTGACAAGGGAGCAGAAATTCCGAAAGAAACCCTGAGAAAGTATTTTGATTATATTGAAACCGTTTGTGAAGAAAACGGCACGATTAAGTATATGCAAGAGGATATTGACAAGACAAGAGAAGCTTATGGGGTTGAGGATACACACGAAGGCAGTATGAAGCTTAACGGGCTTCAATATGTTCTTAATCCCACATGGGAGCCGGATGTCGAGATACCAGAGTTTGTTACGGGTTGTGGTGAGTATACAGAACGTTATTCGGCTGTTAATATGAAGCTGAATTATATTGACGATCAATTCTGTGATATTGTCGGATGGGACGAGGCAGAAGAATGGATGCTTGAAAGAAGCACCGCTTACAGCGATTACACAGCAGTTGACGAATTTGCTAATCTATACTCGTTTATAAAGCATTTTAATATACCAAATGAAACGGTCAGAGAAATACTTATTAAGTTGCGAAACGGTAGCGGGGATGACTTTACCGATGAGGAAATAGAACTGATATTATCAGACGACGCCGAGGCAGTCGCCAAACATTTTGCACACGAAAACGCAATCCGCAAGGGCGATAACCTTTATTCGGTTTATTGGATGTATAATCACCCGTTAGCTGATTATAATGCAAACGGGATCACGCATGATGATATTGAACAGAAGATGCATTTATACGAAGCTATTCCGATGACCAAACAAGCAAGAGCTTATTTCATGAATAAGCTGAACGCATATTTTGGCAGAACCATAAACTCTGCAACAGGCGGATATTATGATTCCTATGAGTACTTCTGCAATGAATACACATCTCTTTGGCTTAACGGTGAGATAAACTTCATTCGTTTCACGGTTTTAGAGCGCATGGACAAACAAGAGGCATATGAGTTAACCGACAAAAAAACATTTGAGGACGGTACCTCAACCTTATACAGAGTTCAGCTTAGCTATGATTATCTGAATGACACGCCACTCGATGAAACCGTATATCTTGGCAGAAATGAAATTTCGGAAAGTTATAAACCGGCATATGCGATCGGAGAAACGATAGTAGCTCATCTTAACTTCTCTGACGGCGAGATTTCATATTGCTCTTTAGATGAGATACTTGAATTTGCTGTTTACGAGATAAACGGTCTTGAATTTGCATATCACGTTGGCAACGAACAGATTATAATTGAAAGTGACAAGTACAAAAACCTGAACCTTGAAATGGCAGGCAGCGAAAGATTGGTTATCACATCGACTCAGGATAACCCAGTTAATTACACACAAAAGTCACTTTTAAGCGAGCTTGCTGCATTCTTTAGAGAAGACTGGGCTGTGCGCAGAATGTACTTCCCTCTTGACGAAAATGGCTCAATAATTGAAATTGAAGATTCAAGTCGGTATGCTTATGTAGCTCCGATGTTTAACGGTTCATATGACGAGAAGCAGTGCAGGTTTGTAAGTGATTCTTACTGGATAGAATCGCTGTTTGAAATATTGCCGGAGGTAGAGATATACCGTTTCCGTGATGAGGTGTTTTATAACCAGACACTTATTGAGCAAGCAGCAACTCCCCCGCTCTATCAAGCTGTTATGTATTTTGGCATAACCCGAGAGGAGTTAAGGAAGGCAGATGAATTTCTCCCCGATTATGTGATTGATGCTGTTTATTGCGGCGATGAAGCCGAGATGAAGCGAAGGCTGATGAATGAGTATTCAGTTTATCATGACGGCGAAGTTTATGCTCTTTACGATTTGGTTTACCGTCCAGCCTTACGCAAGCTTATTCCTCTTGAAAAACGAACTGAATATATCGAAAAGATTCGTGATTATCTTGAAGCGGACGCTAAGCTTTATGAGCAGATTTACAAAAAGTTTATTGAGGAAATGCTTAACAATTAGGAATTAATATATAAACACCCTCATCGTTTCAGATGAGGGTGTTTATCGTCAAAAAAGGGTCAGGAACGAAATCCTGACCCTATAACATTTAAAACTTATAACTCTCCATGGATTCTTCCAGTGTCTCGCGGAACATTACAAACAGCATGATTATCGGGAACATATATACTGCTCCGCCGGCGTAGGATACGTCTGCAGGAATCTCCGAGAGCATAACGCTGAGCGGCATTATCTCGTCGTTTTCCATCGAGAAAATAAGTGCTTGTTCAACCATGTTCCAGCTCTCGCAGAAGATTAGGATTGCTAGAGAAACGATTGCATGCTTTATCTGAGGGATAACTGCATAGCGGAATGTCTTAAAAACAGACGTTGTTTCTAAAGCTGTGCAGTCAATAAGCTCGTTTGGTATGTTCTTAATAAACTGTCTGAACAAGAACACCGCAAACGGTGAGAACATCATGGGGATAGTCAGTGCTAAGGGAGTGTTTAGCATGTTGAAATCCCTTAACTGAATG
>JAZSPX010000066.1:0-10371 GCA_045537675.1 Candidatus Faeciplasma sp.
CAGAAACGGCTCGCCGCTGACAATGTTAATCGAGTCTGCACGTGCGCATAATTTGTTTGTATATATCTCATTCGATTTTAACGATGCTCTTAATGCTAACGATATCGACGAGCTTAACCGTAAAATCGACCATCTTTCACGTTGCGCCCACAGACTTACAAGCAAATATCTTATAGACGGAATTTTATTAGACGGTTACTATGTTTCCGAAACCGAATCGGCATATAAAGACTATTCTGATTACGGCATCGGCATGGGCTTTAAAAACTGGCTTATCGAAAATAATGCTTACGTTTTCAGCCTCGTAAGTCAAGCAATCCGTGCAACAAATAACACTGTTGCTGTCGGCATAAACATAAACAATGCGTGGATGAACGAGCGAAACAATCCTTTAGGCTCGGACACGAAAGATGATTTTGAAGCCTTGGCAGACGGCTTTGCTGACACAATGCAATATATTCAAGACGGTTATGCCGATTTTATGATTGTTAACTGCTATGGCGGTCTTGAAAGCGTCGAGCTTAACTTTGAAAGTATTGTTTCTTGGTGGGACGACCTTGCCGATGAAGCAGGTATTCCGATGTATATAAAACACGCTAACGAAAGAATCAATATGTCTGACTCCCGCTGGAGCGTAGACCAGATTTTAAAGCAGATCGAAGAATGTATTAAATATTCATCTTATTCGGGAAGCGTATTCAATTCCTACGAATCTCTTACCAAAAACGTTGGTAAGAGCACAGAAGCTTTGGTTAAATATTATGACGGTTTAATTGACACCGATTCTCTTTATAAAGAGCTTTCGATGGTTTTGCCGACAAAATATAATTACACTACTTACGAGCCTACCGTTAAGTTCCAAGGTTCGTTTGATGCTAATTTCGACATTTACTTTAACGGCGAAATTATCAAGCTTAACGAAGCAGGCAACTTCTATTTTGAAGAAGACCTTGAAGTAGGCGTAAATACCTTTACCTTCAAAAACAAATCAAAAACCATTACATATAAAATCACACGAAAGGTTAAGGTCTTGCAGTCTGTCGAACCTGAAGAGGGAACAGAAACCCGAGTTGAGGGTACAACCAAAATCTCTGTCAGCGTTGTCGCTTACAGAGGGTCGGAAGTAACCGCAACCTTAAACGGCAAAACAATTAAACTGACCGAGGATGATACACAGTCGGATGATCTCGATTCCAACACCAACTATACTCACTTCTTGGGCTACTTCACAGCGCCCGAGGGGATTGTTGGCGAGGAACAGGATTTGGGTCAGATCGTAATCAACGGCTCTTATAACGACTTTGTATATGAATCGTTAAACGGCTCACGCGTTATTGTAAACGCAATTTCGCCTTTGGCAGAGCAGGCACAGCTGATCAGAATTAAGAAGGATAACACCTTAACTTACGATTACTATACGACAGATAACGTAGCTAAGCCCACATCTCCAAGACTTCCAGCAGGAACGGTTGACGTTGTTGTTAATACTGTTTCTTACAGCGTTTCTTCTGACGGCGTTAAGCAGACTGTCGATTACTACTTGACGGCTTCGGGCTTGCGTATTAAAGCCTCTGACTGTGAGATTGCAGACGGTTACACAATTGTCGATAATACGATCTCGTCAATGGGTGCATATGTCAGCAATTTCGATACGATTATGTCACTTAAGCTTGATTATCAGACACCTTTCAGTGTTTCTTATTCACCGCTTTCTTACGATTCTGTCAGCAGTAATTCCTATCTTGTAAGCAAATTTGACCCCGATTATGTTTTGATAACTTTTGATTATCTTGCTGACTATCATGACACACCTTCGTTTACAAGCGACTGCATGTTCACCTCCGCCGAATGGGGTTATGCTTCAGTTAATGGCGAACAAAAGCTTCAGCTCAAGCTTAAGCTTCGTGATTCCAGTATGTTTGGCGGTTACAGCGCTTCTTACGACGGAAACGGACTTTTAACCTTCAGATTCAACGGTACAAGCCGTAACCTTTTCGGCTCTGTAATCGTTATTGACCCCGGCCACGGCTATAACAAGAGCTCATCTACATTTGATCCCGGTGCCGTCGGTCACGTTGTTGAACAGAAGATAAATATTGCTATTTCCAAAGCTTTAACAAGCACCCTGCAAGCATATGGTGCAACGGTATATATGCTTCCTACCGACACGCAGTATATTAATCTTTACGACCGTTCCGAGCATGCAAGCAGATATAATCCCGACTTGTTTATCTCTATTCATTGCAACAGCACAACAAAGGGCAGCGGTGTGAGAGGAGTTGAGGCTTATTACTTCACTCCGTTCTCTCAGCCCCTTGCCGATCTTGTGACGAAAGAAATGGCATCATACTATAAAAACAGCGTATACGGTAACAGCAAGAATTATAACCGTGGTGCCAAGTATGATTACTTTACAGTCACTCTCGAGCAGCAATTCCCGTCAATTCTTATCGAATGTGGTTTTGTAACCGATGAAAAAGAAGCTATGGCTCTTAATAACCCTTCACATCAGCAAGGTCTTGCATGGGCAATTACGGAAGCAGTAGCAGATTATCTTGCCGGGAATTACTGATTTTTTGTATGATTTTGCACTTGAATTTTTATTTAAAAGTTATATAATCAAAGATAGTTTTTATACGGGGGCGATTATCCTTGTTTAAGATTATTAAAAAGAGTGAGCTTAACGACCAAGTAACACTCATGGTCATTGATGCTCCGTTAATAGCTAAAAAAGCAAAAGCCGGTCAGTTCATAATTTTCAGAACTGACGAGCTTGGCGAACGCGTGCCTTTAACCATTGCAGATTACGATGCTGACAACGGCACAATAACAATCATTTTTCAGAAAATCGGTCGTTCTACCATGCAGCTTGGGCTTATGGAAGAAGGGGACTATATTCTTGACGTAGTCGGCCCCTTAGGCGTTGCCACCAAGTTTGAAGATGGCATTAAGCGCGTTGCCGTTATCGGCGGCGGTGTGGGCTGTGCAATTGCTTACCCTCAGGCAAAGGCGTTGTTTAACGCAGGGGTAGAGGTTGACGTTATCGCCGGTTTCAGAAATAAAGATATTGTGATTTTAGAGGATGAGATGAAGGCTGTTTCCAATAACCTCTACATCACAACCGATGACGGCTCATACGGCACAAAGGGCTTTGTAACGACAAAGTTGCAGGAGCTTATTGACAGCGGCGTTAAATATGATTGTGTTATTGCTATCGGCCCTGTACCGATGATGAAGTTTGTCTGCAATGTCACCAAGCCTTACGGCATTAAAACCATCGTTTCTTTAAACCCGATTATGATTGATGGCACAGGCATGTGCGGCGGCTGCCGTGTGACTGTCGGCGGAAAGATTAGATATGCTTGTGTTGACGGCCCGGATTTCGATGGACACGAAGTCGATTTCGATGAGCTTATAAGACGTAACTCTGCCTATAAAGAGGCTGAGGAACACGGCAAAGCCCACGTTTGCCGCCTTACGGGAGGTGTCAGACATAATGGCTAATATGCAACCAAACAAGACGCCTATTACCGAACAAGACCCCAAGGTAAGAGCACGCAATTTCTATGAAGTTTCGTTAGGATATACCGATGAAGAAGCATTGAACGAAGCCAAGCGTTGTCTTAGCTGTAAAAACAGGCCTTGCGTAAGCGGCTGTCCTGTCGGTGTCAGAATACCCGAGTTTTTGGCTAAAATTGTCGAAGGTGATATTCCTGCGGCATATGAGATTATAAAGTCTACAAACAGCCTGCCTGCAATTTGCGGCCGTGTCTGCCCTCAGGAGCATCAGTGCGAGGGCAAATGTGTAAGAGGCATTAAAGGCGAGCCGGTTGCTATCGGCAGACTTGAACGATACTGTGCTGATTACATGGCTGATAAAGAAACTTTAATTTCGAAGCCTGTTTCAAACGGTCAAAAGGTAGCAATAATCGGTTCGGGTCCTTCGGGTTTAACCTGCGCTTCTGACCTTGCCAAATTAGGCTATGATGTAACAATTTTTGAAGCTTTCCACACAGCAGGCGGCGTTTTAATGTATGGCATACCCGAGTTCAGACTTCCCAAATCCATCGTTCAGCGCGAGATTGAGGGGCTGAAAAAGCTTGGTGTCGAGATCAAGACGGACATGGTTATCGGCAAAATTTTATCTGTTGACGAGCTGTTTGATATGGGTTATAAATCTGTCTTTATAGGCACGGGTGCAGGATTGCCTAACTTCATGGGTATTCCCGGTGAAGGCTTAGTAGGCGTATTTTCAGCTAACGAGTATTTAACCAGAACCAACTTGATGAAGGCATATTCCGATGAATATGATACTCCCATAATCAAATCTAAAGCCGTTGCCGTTATCGGCGGAGGTAATGTTGCGATGGACGCGGCGCGTTGCGCTATGCGAATGGGTGCAGAGAGTGTATATGTTATTTACCGCCGTTCCGAGGCTGAAATGCCAGCCAGAAAAGAAGAATTCAATCACGCAAAAGAAGAGGGGATTGAGTTCGTATATTTAACAAATCCCATTGAAATAATTGGCGACGAAAACGGCAGAGTAAACGGAATTAAGTGTGTAAAAATGGAGCTTGGCGAACCCGATGAACGCGGCCGTCATTCGGTTAAGGAAATACCCGATTCTGAATTCATCATTAGCGTTGACACAGCAATTATGTCAATCGGCACTTCGCCAAACCCTCTCATTCGCTCAACAACCAAAGGCCTTGAAACCAACAAGCGCGGCTGTTTGGTAGTTAACGAGGATATGCTTACCACCAAAGAGGGTGTTTATGCCGGAGGCGACGCCGTTACGGGTGCTGCAACGGTTATTCTGGCAATGGGTGCCGGCAAAACTGCTGCAAAAGCAATTGATGAATATTTGAAAAACAAATAACTATTGAAAAGTTTTAAAATATCTGCTATAATCTATAAGTATTAAAAATTTGGAGGCAAAAAATGCTTAATTTATTTACATTTGCAGCTGCCACTACCGATGTTGCTGCTAACCCTTTATCCAGCATGACAATGCTCATTCCTACAATTCTTGTAATTGTTGCTTTTTGGTTTATTCTCATAAGACCTCAGCGCAAAAAAGAAAAAGCTGACGCCGAAATGAGAAAGAATGTTCAGATTGGTGATGAAATCGTTTCTGCCGGCGGTATCGTAGGCTTTATTGTAAAGCTTGAAGAAAATACTGTCGTAATCGAAACCGGCCGCGACAGATCGATGATAAGACTTCGCCGCTGGGCAATTTCTGAAAATCTTTCTGCCAAGGAAGAAAACGATGCCAAGCTTGCTGCTAAGAAAGATGCCAAGTCTAAAGAAGCAGGATTTGAAAAATAATTGAATTCTAAAAACATGTCCCTTCGAATATCGTATAAAAACGATGTTCGGAGGGATTTTTTTGTCTGATGGATTATTTAAAACAATACTTAAAAGTGCTGCAAAGGCTTTCGCTATTACACTGATGATTTGTGCTCTGATCTCTGTTATTATGCTCTGCTTTGATTTATCTGAAGAGTTATTAGGGTATATCTCGCTTGCTTTGATTGGTTTAACGTGTTATCTTAGCGCATATTTCTCTACACAAAGAATAAGAACAAAAGGTCTTATTCAAGGGCTTTTGTGCGGTGTTCTGATATTTTTGATTGTATTAATTTTAAGTGTTTTAACGGGTAAGCTTTCGCTTTCAGAGCAGTTGCCGATTAAAGCAATAATCTGCATTGCTTTTGGAATTGCAGGCGGGGTGAAAGGAATCAATACACGTCACACAAAATTGCATAAATTCGATAGCAAGCTCATATATTTTCTTAGGACAAGACATTAAGGGTGATGAAATGAAATCCGGGATAAACTACGCTCTCGAGCTTCTATCTGAAAACATATCAAAAGCTGTAAAGGAGCTTTCATATATCGAGGAAATTGATGAAATCAGACTTAGAAACCAAAAGCCTGTTTCTCTTTGTGTTAACGGCAAAAGTGTAATATTGCCTGTTATTGCAAAAGAGGACGAAATTGAACAGACCTTTAAAAAGGCGTTTTCATACTCTTTACACAGTTACTCAAAAGAATTGTCTTGCGGATATATTACAACAAAGGGCGGAAACAGAGTTGGCATTTGTGGTACGGCAGTAATACCAAACTCGGATTTAAATTCAGTAGATACCGTTAAATACATATCCTCAATTAATATTCGCATATCGCGCGAGGTTGTCGGCTGTGCAGAAAAGATAGTGAATCTTTGCAGCTTGCCATGCGGTATTCTTATTATCGGTCCTCCTGCAAGCGGAAAAACAACACTCTTAAGAGATTTGGCAAGAATGATTGGAAACAGCTATAAGGTTTCTTTAATAGATGAGCAAAACGAAATATCTTCTACATATAAAAATACGCCATATTGCGATGTAGGCAGATTGACAGATGTTTTTGTCAGTTATCCAAAGCACATTGGAATTACAACAGCAATCAGGGTCATGTCGCCTGATGTTTTAATTGTTGATGAGGTTGGAACCGAAAACGATTTAAAAGCGCTTGATTATGCTGTCAATTCGGGAGCAAAGCTTGTAACGGCAATTCACTCCGATTCGTTAGAAAGCGCAATTAAAAGAAAGGGCATTAAAAGGCTAATTGACATTGGTGCATTTGAATATAGCGTTGTTTTGCAGCCCTATGTAAGCGGTAAGCACTCGTACTCGGTGAAAAAACTTGATTAAGCTTGTAACTTGCATAACGATTATATTGGTATCCTTTCTTTTTGGAAACGAGCTTTTTAAGAGCGAGCTGAAAAAAGCAAATGCAATTAAAGAACTCAGGGATATTGTCAGCGATATTATCATTTGCGTAAACTATCTTTCATTAGACGTTTTCGATATATGCAAGCGTGTATTTTTAAGCCGAACTGTGAACGAGTATTCCGGATTTTTAAACATATCAGGCGGAGATTTTCCTTTGCTGTGGCAAAAAGCCTGTGAAGCCTCATTAACATCTGTTAACGACGGGGACAGAACTGTTTTTTCTGAAATCGGCAGCGTTCTTGGCGCATATGATAGCGAATCGCAGCTAAAAAAACTTGAGCTTATTGAAAAAACGCTCGACGAGAGCTATAGCGCGAAATGCAGAAAACTGAACAGCGTTAAAAAGCTATACCGCGTTATAAGCCTTGGCTTTGGTGCAGTAATATGTTTAGCTCTGGCATAAACAGGAGGGGAATATATGGATGTGGATTTGATTTTTAAAATTGCCGGAATGGGCATAATCGTTGCTGTTTTAAGTCAGCTTTTAAAAAGGGCAGAACGAGACGACCAAGCCCTTATGATAACCATTGCCGGGCTTGTCGTTGTGTTGCTTATGCTTGTAAATGAAATTTCAAGGCTTTTCGATACTGTAAAATCGGTGTTCGGGTTTTAAATGGAAATTATTAAAATTGCAGGGATTTGCATAATCTGTGCAATACTTTCAAGTCTTATTTCTCAAAGCAACAAGGAAATCTCGGTATCATTGTCCATAGCCGCCGTCGCAATTTGCGCACTTATTATTGTTGGTTCTATATCAGACGTTGTCTCAAGTCTGAATTCTATCTTTAAAGGAATGGGAATAGATATTGCATACTTGTCTGTTTCGTTTAAGGCGTTAGGCATTTGCTATGTATGCGAGCTGTCTTCGTCGAGCTGTCGGGATTGCGGTGAATCAGCTCTTGCAAGCATTATAGATATTTCAGGCAAGGTGGCCATATCTCTTTTATGCCTGCCTTTGCTTGAAAAACTTATGGAAGTTGTAAAGATCGTTTTGGAGATGTGATGAAAAAATTATTGTGTGTTATGTTATCTTTAATTCTATTTGCGTTTTTAAGGATTTCTTTATCCGCAAACGAATCAGATGAATTTAAAGATAAAGTATATTCAAATATCAATAGAATTGAATTACCCGATGAGGCTTATGACTTGGGCGTTGATATAAACGATCCGGAATCATTATCTGAAATAGATCATGGTTCAATTTTTGAATATATAGCTTCATTAATTAAAAACAGCATTTTAAAGCCGTTAAAGGTTCTTTTAATCGCTGCAGCGCTGTCATTAATAACACAGATAATAACTTCTTTAACCGATAAACCCGAAAATTACGAGATTATCGCAGTGATAATATGTTTTATAAGCATAAGCGGTTCTGTTGTCGGCTCGTTTTCCGACGCTTTGGCATCGATCAATGCCGTTCAAGGCTTCATGGCAGCATATGTTCCGATTCTCGCATCAATATCCATAGCATCGGGCAATATTTCCGGTGCATTAAGCTATAATGCGGTAGTTTTATATGCGTGCGAGGCGGCAACGCTTTTTGCAACCATAGTTCTTAAACCCATGCTTTTGTGCATTACGGTTTTGTCAGTTACACAGGCAATAAATTTTGAAATGCCCGACTTTGTATCATCTCTTAGAAAAGCGTTTATAACAATGATAGGGTTTGTTATGACCGTGTTCACAGGTATTATAAGTCTTCAGGCAACAGTCGGACGAGCCGCCGACAGCCTTGGCTTAAGAGCAGGTAAATATCTTGTATCAAGCTTTGTACCCATACTCGGCTATACAATTACGCAATCTTATCAGACCATTAAAACAAGCCTTAGTGCAATACGTTCAACAATAGGTGTGTTCGGCATTGTAATTATTATTGTTATATTCATGGCACCGATAATCTCTCTATTAACATACCGAATGACATTCAAGCTTTGCGAATGGATCGCAACACTTTGCCAAAGCAGGTGCATAGCAAAAATGTTCTGCAGTTTAAGTGACGTATATTCGCTCACATCGGTGATTATTGTATTGTATTTACTCATGCTTGTTATATCAACAGGAATGATAATTGCTTTGGGCGAGGGGATATAGCATGAACTGGCTTAAGACACTCACACTCGGAATATGCTCCTTTTCAATTATCTATACATTAGTTAAATCATTGTCACCTTCAAAATTTCAGAATCAGATAAAAACTGTTCTTTCGCTGACATTTGCCTTGTTCATAGGTTCGATGATTTTGGGCTTTGATGTTTCGGATTTGGCTGATGCATTTGACGGAATATCCAACGGGCACAATATTTCTTTGGAAAACGAGCTTGTGATTTCAGAAATTGAGGCAAGATTATCTGAATATTTATTAGTCGAGATTGAAAACGAGGGCATCTTCCCTCAAAAAGTATTTGTAAAGACAAATATTGATGACGACTTGTGCATATCTATTAGTGAAGCAAGGGTTGTTCTTTATGATGATGACAAATTTAAAACAGAAATCATTAAGAAAATTGTTGCGCAGAAAATTGGAGATATCGATGTAATAATCGAATTCTCGGAGGAATAAATGGATTTATCAAAGATAAAGGAAAAGCTGAAATCATCGCCAAAACTTATAACCTACGCTGTTATTGCATTGGTATGTATTGCGCTTTTGCTTTTAATGAATAGTTCTTCAGAAAAAGAGTCAAATATCGAAGGCAATGAAATCAAAGCGGGCGATACATATTATAAGGATACGCTTGAAAAACAGCTTGAAGGCATTGTTTCCAAAATTGAAGGCGTTGGCAAAGTGACGGTTATGATAACGGTAGACAGTACATATAGCTTTGAATATGTTACCGATAAATCTGAAAAGGAATCAGAAACGGTGATTATCGGAAATAAGGAGGCGTTGATATCGAGAATTGCTAATCCGAAAATAAGCGGAGTATTAGTTGTCTGCGAGGGAGGTGACAGCGTAAAAATTAAGGAAAAAGTAATTGGAGCGGTATCAACAGTTTTAGATATACCCTATAACAAAGTTTATGTAGCAAAATATAATAATTAGGAGGACTAACCATGAGAAAACCCAAACTTAATATCAAAATTTCAAAAAAGCACATTATAATTGCATGCCTGACCCTGTTTTTGGCAATTGCCGTATATTCAAACTATTGGATTTCACAGAATTCCGGTCTTAAACCCACTGACGTTATCGAAGGCATCAATTTAGAAGACGACTACGGTGAGGTTTTATATGTAAACGGAACTGAATATTTGACATATTCATCTGATGATTATTTTTCTCAGGCAAGACTTGATAAAGCTACCTCGCGAGATGAAGCTGTTGAAACTTTAAAGATGGTTCTTTCAGGTCAGGACGTAACTGAAGAGGAAATTGCCGTTTATACACAGGAAGCAATTTCACTTTCAGCAATGATCGAAAGTGAAACTGTAATTGAGAGTCTTATTAAAGCCGCAGGATATGACGATTGTGTTGTATATCTCGATAATGACAACGCAAGCATTGTTGTAAAGACGGAAGGCTTGACCTCGGCCGATGCCGCGGAAATTAAAGATATTTTGCTTTCAGAAGTGAATGTATTGAATGAAAATA
>JAZSPX010000021.1:0-6457 GCA_045537675.1 Candidatus Faeciplasma sp.
ATTGGCGCCACTTGCCGCCGTTCCTCGCAAAAGCTCTGCTTCGCTCGGCTGCGGCAGCAAACGGCGCCGACGTCGCCGGAGCGCGCTTGGCGAAGCCGAGCCGGGCGCAGGCGGTGGAGGCGCTTTGGCAGGCAGTTTTAAAAGAAACGAGGGATATTATGGCAGTATATGTAACAAAAAACGACGAAACAACCATCACAGCGGCAATTACGGGCGAGATAGACCACCATTCGGCACGCTGGCTTAGAATGGACATTGACACAGCGATTTCGGACAACGCACCGCAGGTTTTGCGCCTTGATTTTAAAGATGTGACTTTCATGGACAGCTCGGGTGTGGGGCTGGTTATGGGAAGACACAAAAACATGAAAGAGATAGGCGGCAAGGTCGAGTTAATAAATATGCCCGAATACATTGAAAAAGTAATGTCACTTGCGGGAATGGACAAGCTTTTGGGCGTTAAATTTGAAGGGAGGAAGATCAAAAATGGCTAAGACACCAAAAAACGAAATGAAGCTTTCGTTCCCAAGCTTATCTGAAAACGAAAGGCTTGCACGAGTGGCAATAAGCGGGTTTGTCTCGCTTTGTGACCCAAGACTGGACGAGCTTACAGACATTAAGACCGCAGTTAGTGAGGCAGTAACGAACGCCATTGTTCACGCCTACCGTGACAAAACAGGGCTTGTCGAGCTGACAGCAAAGATATATGACAGCGGACTTATTTACATAAAAATCAAAGACAAGGGCTGTGGAATTGCAGACGTTGCAAAGGCAATGGAGCCGCTTTACACTACCCTCCCCGAGGAGGAACGCTCGGGTCTTGGATTTTCTGTGATGGAGAGCTTCTGTGACAGCGTTAAGGTGACAAGCAAGCCGCAAAAAGGCACAACGGTGGTTTTGCAAAAGAAGCTTAAGACTAAGCTGTAAGGGTGAATTGAATGTTTGTGACGAACAAAGCATTTTCAGACACCGAGGAAGTGACGATTGAGGAAAACTTAGGGCTTGTGCGGCTTTGTGCCGGCAGGTTTAAGGGCAAAGGAATTGAATATGAAGAGCTTTACAGTGCAGGGTGCATTGGCTTAATCAAGGCGGCAAAGGCGTTCGATAAATCCCGTGGGGTGAGGTTTTCGACCTATGCGGTGCCTGTAATTTTGGGCGAGATAAAGCGACTTTTCAGAGACGGCGGCATGATTAAAGTTTCACGCTCGGTAAAAGAGCGCTCGCTGATGATTTCAAGGCTGACCGAAAAATTCGAGCGTGAAAACGGCAGAGAGCCGACCATCGACGAGCTTTGCAGGCTGACAGGGCTTGACGCGTGCGACGTTACCGAGGCTATTTGCGTTGCCCAACCAACGGTGAGCTTAACGCCAAGCAGCGATGACGACAAAGCTTTGCAAATTGATATACCCGTCCCCTCGCCCGATGATGGGATAATAAACTCGTTGGCGTTAAGGCAGGCGCTTGAAACGCTTGAAGAACGTGACCAAAATTTAATTTACCTGCGGTTTTTTATGAACCTGACACAAGACGCAACCGCTAAACGGCTTGGCATGAGCCAGGTGCAGGTTTCGCGGCGCGAAAAAAAGCTTCTCTTATATTTAAGAGAGAAGCTGTAAACATAATTATAAAATTTTAAGCGGAGAGTGGTATATCCATTCTCCGCTTTGTTTATTAATCTTCAATTTCAACGATTACGATATATGATACTTCCGTGCCGTCTGTGACCTGAGAGAAGTCATAATCAACCGTTGCGGTGTAATTTTTGCCTGCTTCAAGCAAAATGTCAAGCTCTTCGCTGCATCTGCCGCCATAAGTCTTGTTGAAGACTTCGTTTCCGTCGCCGTCGGTAATAGTAAGGGTAACATAAACCCTGCTGTCGCCGGGATAGCTTCTTACCGTGAGGTCGTAATTATCTGTTTCTTTGACGTTAAGCTCTGCGGTGTCGCTGAAGTAATCCTCGCCTGTCCAGGTTTCAACAACCGAGTAATCCAGCACTTCATTTTCTGCCACGAGCATTGAGCCAAAATCAACGCTTAAAGCGATACTGATTATGAACAGCACAAGGCAGATTGCAACGGTCACAGTAATTGCAACAGCTCTGGAGCGCTTTGCCTTAGAGTAGTTGGCAACGCGCTGTTCAACAGGAATATCAGCCTGATTATTCTCTGTCGGAATGATTTCACGAAGCTTTTTGGGTCTTAACAAAACTAAGGTTACAATGATAAACGGTATTGCGCTTATGCACTGAATGGGCGAATAGGAGCCGATGGTTTCGGAAATTGACGTGCCATCGAACACGCCCGACGAGAAGGCAGCCCAGATGTTGTTGAAAGCGTGAAGCAGAACAACCACCCAAATGTTGCGTGTACGGTAGTATACAGCAGTAAGTGCCATGCCCATTGCGGTGACAGAAATGACCTGAACTATTACGCCGACAGCACCGTTAGCATCGACAGACAAGAGATTTATCATGTGCATAAGGCCGAACAAAAGTCCCGACCAGATGGTTGCTGTCCAAACGCCTGCGGGGTTTTTGGCGTGTTTATCGAAGAAGAAGTTGGCAATAAGCCCTCTGAAAAATACTTCTTCGGCAAAGCCGACAAGCAAGAAGCAAACGATGTAAACCGCAATCTTCCAGCCGGGCTGCAACGTGAGCGTGCCGGTTTCTGAATATCTTTCCCAAAGCTCGAGCACGCAGGCTAATAGCGCCATTATCTGGACGTATATGAAATATCCGCCCGTTAAAAAGCCTGCAAACAGACCTTTTTTCTTCTCGCTCCAAATGTGGTTATAGCCAAACATTGCCACCAAGCCAATTCCTGCAAGCGCAACAAAGCACTCGACAGATGCCTGAATTAAATAATCACCGTTAGTAATAAGGAATCTTGGGCCGAAAAGTGCCAGCAAAATGCTTGCGGCAAACATTACAAACCAAAAGGCAAAAATAACTATGGTGCCAAAAATTATCGGGTGTTTTACAGCATGCTTTCTAATCACGGTATTCTCCTTTGCGGTTAAATTAGGTCAATATCGGGTGTGCATTAAAGCGCAGCAAGCGACTGCTCGATCTTTGCGAGCTTTTCGTTAGCGCGGGCAAGCTTGCCCTTTTCGGTTTCGATAAGCTGTGCAGGAGCCTTTGCAAGGAAGCCTTCGTTGTTAAGCTTTTTAGAGATAATTTCAATATCCTTCAAAACTGCGGCTTTTTCCTTGTTAAGACGGGCAAGCTCTTTATCCTTGTCAATAATTTCAGACAAAGGAATGAACAAACGTGCGCAATCGGTAACAACGGTTACAGCGTCGGCCATTTCAACCTTATCCATAATCTTAACAGCCGAGGTTGAAGCGAGTCTTTCAAAGAACATAATTCCCTTTTCGAAAACGTCACTCTCGGCGGTTTCGATGTAAAGCTCTGCCTTCTTAGAGGGAGGAACGTTCATTTCGGCACGGCGGTTTCTTATTGCCTTAATTGCGGCAATAATCTTTTCAAAGTCAGATTCTTCAGCTTCGAATACCAAAGCCTCGTCATATGTCGGGAATGCCTCGAGCATGATGGGCTTGCCGTTATTAACAAGTGCCTGCCAAATTTCTTCGGTGATGAAGGGCATGAAGGGGTGCAAGAGCTTGAGAATTCTTTGCATTGCCCAAACCAAAACAGCCTGAGCGTTTGCGCAGGTTTCGCCGCCTGCAAGAATTCTCGGCTTGGTAAGCTCGATATACCAGTCGCAGTAAACGTCCCAAATAAAGTCATAAAGCTTAGAAACTGCAACGCCAAGCTCGAACTTGTCTAAGTTGTCGCAAACTTCCTTAGCTAAAGTGTTTATCTTGGAAATAAGCCACTTATCTTCAAGTGCCAAGGTTTCAGGCAAAACATCGCTTGCCTCAAACTCCTCGGGCAGGTTCATCATAATGAAACGTGTAGCGTTCCAAAGCTTGTTTGCAAAGTTACGGCTGGATTTTACCTTGTCATCGCTAAATCTCATGTCGTTTCCGGGAGAGTTGCCGGAAGCTAACATAAATCTTAAAGCGTCAGCGCCGTACTGGTCGATAATTTCAAGAGGGTCGATACCGTTGCCCAAAGACTTGGACATTTTTCTGCCCTGTGCGTCACGAACAAGGCCGTGGATCAAAACAGTATCGAAAGGCTTTTTGCCCATGTGCTCCATGCCTGCAACGATCATTCTGGAAACCCAGAAGGTGATTATGTCGTAACCTGTTACAAGGGTAGAGGTGGGATAGAAGTAGTCAAGGTCGCGGGTGTTTTCGGGCCAGCCGAGTGTTGAAAACGGCCACAAGGCCGAGCTGAACCAAGTATCCAAGGTGTCAGGGTCCTGACGCATGGGCTTGCCGCACTTGGGACAAACTGCACTGTCGTCCTTGGTAACGATCATTTCGCCGCAGTCATCGCAATAGAAGGCAGGGATTCTGTGGCCCCACCAAAGCTGACGGGAGATGCACCAGTCACGGATGTCTTCCATCCAGTTGAAGTAGTTTTTATCAAATCTTTCGGGTACGAACTTGATGTCGCCGGAACGAACAGCCTCGATAGCGGGCTTAGCAAGGTCAGCCATCTTAACGAACCACTGAAGCGATACTCTGGGCTCGATCGTGGTGCCGCAACGGTAGCAGGTACCAACGTTGTGTGCGTGCTCTTCAATCTTAACCAAGAAGCCGCCGTCTTCAAGGTCCTTAACGATTGCCTTTCTTGCCTCAAATCTGTCCATGCCTGCATATTTGGGGTAGTCTTCTATTATCTTGGCATCGTCGGTCATTACGTTGATGATGGGCAGGTTGTGGCGTGTACCAACCTCGAAGTCGTTGGGGTCGTGTGCAGGGGTGATTTTAACAACACCTGTACCGAATTCCATGTCAACGTAAGGGTCAGCAACAACGGGGATTTCACGGCCAACGAGAGGAAGTGTAACAGTCTTGCCGATGTAGTCCTTATATCTTCCGTCCTTGGGGTTAACAGCAACCGCAGTATCGCCCAAAAGGGTTTCGGGACGGGTGGTTGCAAGCTGAAGCCAACCGCTTCCATCAGTAAGAGGGTATCTTAAGTGCCAGAAGTAGCCTGCCTGGTCTTCATATTCAACCTCGGCATTCGAGATAGAAGTAAGGCAATGAGGGCACCAGTTGATGATTCTTTCGCCACGGTAGATAAGGCCTTTTTCGTAGTACTTAACGAATACCTCTTTAACTGCCTTAGAACAGCCTTCGTCGAGGGTGAAGCGCTCGCGCGACCAGTCGCAGGACGAACCGAGCTTTTTAAGCTGAGAGATGATTCTTCCGCCATACTGTTCTTTCCACGCCCAAGCACGCTCTAAGAAGCCGTCGCGGCCAAGGTCGTCCTTGGTGATACCCTCTTTACGCATGGCTTCAACAATTTTCGCTTCGGTCGCAATGGAAGCGTGGTCGGTGCCGGGGAGCCAGAGGGTTGCATAGCCGGACATTCTCTTGTAACGGATAAGAATATCCTGCAAGGTGTTGTCTAATGCGTGGCCCATGTGGAGCTGGCCTGTGATGTTCGGCGGGGGGATAACGATTGTGTAGGGTTCCTTTTCGGGGTCTGCTTCTGCCTTGAAGCAGTCGTTGTCGAGCCAGTATTTATATATTCTGTCCTCAACTTCGTTAGGCTCGTAAAGTTTTCCGAGTTCCTTTTTCATATTTACCTCCTGTAATATATGGATTCTGAGACGGTTTAAAAATAAAAAAACCGCCCCAAAGATTTTCTCTTTGAGACGAGTAAAATTACCCGCGGTACCACTCAAATTGTGTGGAGTCCACACCTCTTTAACAGCATAAAACTGCTTTTGCGCTAACGTGCAATTTACGGAAAGGTTCTAATCGGCTTTCGCCTTTCTTCCTTTCAGCTCGGAAGCTACAAGCAAAAAGCGGCTCATGACAGCTTGCACCAAACGCTGTCTCTCTGAAATGAGGTTGGCTTATGCCCTCTTCGTCAAAGCTTTTAAAAATACACATTTATGTTATCACAACAGCATTAAAATGTCAACCCCATGCGCACTTTTTGCACCCAGCCCGAGTAATTTAAGCTTTGCAGGGCAGAATATGGGATATATGGTGCGGAATCTTCGACGCACTGAACGCCAAGGCAGGGTGCGGCGCCGCCGACCCCAAGCGCCCTTTGGGCGCTTGGGGCTTTGCAACCGCCTGCGGCGGTGGCAAAGACGCCCCCCGAAGGGGGCAGGCGGCGCCCCACGCCACACTTGCCTGAAATATCAACGGAGGGATAAATGATGATTAAAAAAACAGCAAAGCTTGCAACACTCTTTTCAGTCGGCGGTCTGCTTTACGGTCTGATTGAAATTGCTTGGCGAGGATATACTCACATTTCAATGTTTATTGTCGGAGGACTTTGTTTTGTTCTGATCGGCGCACTTGATGAAATTGAAAAACCAATAAGCGTCTTAGCGCAACTGCCTATTGCCGCATTTTTGGTGAC
>JAZSPX010000129.1:0-4233 GCA_045537675.1 Candidatus Faeciplasma sp.
TCATAAACAGCTTTTTCTTCCGAAAATCTGATTTCTATCTTTGCTGGGTGAACGTTAACGTCAATGTTAGCAGGGTTGATGTTTATCATTAAAACACAACCCGGGAACTTGCCCGTCATTATCTGGTTGCGGTAGGCTTCTTCAAGAGCTACCATACAGGTAATGCTTTTAACATAACGGGAATTAACAAAAAAGTTCTGATAGGCTCGGTTAGCTTTTGAATTCAGAGGTCTTGTTACATAGCCCTTTACGGAAATGCCGCCCAAAGAGTAATCGACAGGGATAACACCCATTGCAAACTCTCTTCCGAATACGGCGTAAATAGCTGACGAAAGCTTACCGTCGCCCGAGGTGACGAACTCGGTTTTATTGTCACGAATGAATTTAAAAGATATTTCGGGGTGAGAAAGTGCAAGCTTTTGCAGAATGGTTGCAATCGCATTACCTTCACTAACGTCTTTTTTAAGAAATTTCAATCGTGCAGGAACGTTATAGAAAATATCACGGATAATAAAGGTCGTGCCGTTTGGGCAGCCGCTTGTTTCAAGTGACAGTTCTACCCCGCCTTCGATACAATAGTGCCAGCCAAGCTCATCGTCACGGCGTTTTGTGATAACGTCTACTTTAGATACAGCACAAATTGAGGCAAGCGCTTCCCCTCTGAATCCAAGGGTTGCAATGCTTAAAAGATCGTCAGATTCGGAAATTTTGCTTGTTGCATGGCGCAAGAAAGCAAGCGGTATGTCGTCTCGTGACATTCCACAGCCGTTGTCAGTTATGCGGATATATGTTCTGCCGCCGTTTTTAATCTCAACGGTGATATTGTCAGCGCCTGCGTCGATAGAGTTTTCTATCATTTCTTTGACGACTGATGAAGGTCTTTCAATAACCTCACCCGCTGCAATAAGCTCATATACCGATTTGTCAAGCAGCTTAATTGCTCCCATGCAGTCTCCTTAAATGTATTTGATAATATCCTCAACAAGCTCACGAAGCTCGGTGTCCGAAAGCTCGTTGATGTTAGTCTTTCTTAAAATATCAAGTGCTGTCGATTCGCTTATCGAATCAAACGAAATCTGGTCAGTGTTTGCAGATTTTGAAGCAGAGTTAGATGCGTTCTTAGCTTCTAATTCAGAAAGAAGTTCTTTAGCGCGTCTTAAGATCTTGACAGGCAAGCCCGCAAGCTTTGCGACTTCAATGCCATAGCTTTCATCAACTCCGCCGGGAACTATCTTTCTTAAGAATCTGATACTGTCTCCGCTGCGCTTAACAGCAACGCTGTAATTCTTAACTCCCGAAAGCTTGTCCTCGAGTTCGATAAGCTCGTGATAATGTGTAGCAAATAAAGTCTTACAGCCAATGTGTTTGCGGTCAGCAATGAACTCGGCAACACTTTGCGCAATGCTTATTCCGTCAAAGGTCGAGGTTCCTCTGCCGACTTCGTCTAAAATTACAAGGCTTCGCTGGGTTGCGTGTTTAACAATGTCAGCAACCTCGCTCATTTCAACCATGAAGGTTGACTGACCTGCAGAAAGGTCGTCTGACGCGCCAACACGGGTGAAAATCTGGTCGACGACGGAAATTTTAGCGTAATCAGCAGGTACGAAACAGCCAATCTGCGCCATAAGAGTGATTAGAGCTACCTGTCTCATATATGTAGATTTACCTGACATATTAGGGCCGGTAATTATCGACATTCTGTTGTCAGAAAGGTCTAAATATGTGTCGTTAGGGACAAACATCTCATCCTTAAGCATAAGCTCGACAACGGGGTGTCTGCCGTTTTTGATGTTTATAATACCGTCGATAGCAATTTCGGGCTTTGTATAATTGTTGTTAATTGCAACGGTTGCAAACGAAGCAATAACGTCGGTATGAGCAAGCGCCGTTGCCGTCTTTTGAATTACGTCAAGCCAGCTTGCCACAAAGTCTCTAACCTCGTTAAAGATTTCTGCTTCAAGCGCTGTAATTTTTTCAGAGGCACCTAAGATAAGGTTTTCAGCGTTCTTAAGCTCCTCGGTAATGAAACGCTCGGCGTTTGCAAGGGTTTGTTTTCTTATGTAGTCCTGAGGTACAAGGTCATAGAATGAACGTGTGACCTCTATATAATATCCGAATACTCGGTTATAGCCGATTTTAAGGTTTTTAATTCCTGTTCTTTCACGCTCACGTGCGGCAATATCTTCAATAATTCCCTTGCCGTTCTTCATAACGTTGCGTAAATTATCAAGCTCGTCGTTAAAGCCTTCTTTAATGACGTTACCGTCTTTTAATGAAGCAGGAGGATTGTCGACAATGGCATTCTCGATCAAAGCACTGATATCCTCCAAAACGGAAATATCGTCATTAAGCTCCGAAACAAGGTCGGACTTAAAACGGGAAAGAAGCTCTTTAACAACAGGAAGTTTTAAAGCTGTGTATGAAAGTGATTTTAAGTCGTTTGGTGTAGCGGTTTTATACATTACACGTGTCATTAAGCGTTCAATGTCGTAAACACCCGAAAGTGCTTCACAAAGCTCGCCTAATGCGACAGAATCCCGGCTCATTGCTTCAACAGCATCAAGTCGTCTGATAATTCTGTAGGGGTTAATAAGTGGCTGTTCGATGTATGACTTAAGCATACGTCTGCCCATCGATGTTTTGGTGTGGTCAAGCACCCACAAAAGCGAGCCCTTTTTCTCGCCATTGCGCATGGTTTTCGAGATTTCAAGGTTATTTCTTGCGGTATAGCCCAGAATCATAACCTGCTCGCCGTCGTGCTGGGTGATGGAAGAAAATCTTCCTACGTTGGTTTTCTGGGTTTCATAAATATAGCCAAACAAAGCGGCAACGGCCTTTGTGGATTCATTGGCTTCGTTAAGACCCAAAGCCTCAATCGAATCGCAGGAAAACTGTGCATAAATTGCGCCTATGTTATTCTCTACGCTGAATTTTGATTCATCGAGCGAGTGAAGGCTTGCACGCATTTTATCTGAGATAAAGTCGCAGACGCTGTTAAGCTTTAAGAACTCGCGCTGGCAAAGAATCTCAACAGGAGAAAACCGTGAAAGCTTGTTGATTATACCGACTTCAAGCTCCTTGTCGGTAACGTTGAAAAGGTGCGCTTCGCCCGTTGACATATCTGCAAAGCATAGTGCAGCCGATTTATCGTAAAGATAACATGAGCAAAGCCAGTTGTTCTTTTCCTCGTCAAGCATGGTGCTTTCGATAAGTGTACCGGGTGTGACGATTCTTACAATCTCGCGTTTAACAATGCCCTTTGCGGTTGCAGGGTCTTCAACCTGGTCGCAAATTACAACGTCGTGACCGAATTCAATTAGTCTTTTTATGTAGAGGTCGCAGGCATGATAAGGCACACCGCACATGGGCGCACGCTCTTCAAGTCCGCAATCTCTTCCGGTAAGAGCGAGCTCAAGCTCACTTGAAACGATCAAAGCGTCATCAAAGAACATTTCAAAGAAGTCGCCAAGGCGGAAGAATACCACCTTATCCATATTTTCGATTTTTACATCATAATATTGGCGCATACCCTGTGAAAGTTTTGATGGGTCAATATCTTTAATTCTTAATGGCATGAGTCTCACTCCGTATCGAAAAAGTCAGTTATAAATCAGTTGATTAGTGGCATCCGCCGCAGGTAGAACAGCTGCCCGAGCAGGAATGTGCCTTTGCTTCGCAGGTGTCGGGGTCTTCACCGTTTGCACACAGAGTAATGATGGTGTTGATCTGGTTCAAAAGATCGTCCATGTCTGCCTTAGCGCTGTTGTAAGCAACCATGTTGGGGTTGCCCATGATCTTGCCATAGAGGTTTCTAACTTCCTCATTAATCTTAGCGATCTTTTCGGGATCCTTTTCGGTCTTGGACATTTCCTGATTGAGGGAAGATCTGCCCATGTTGAAGTCAGCAATAAGCTGCTGAAGCTCGTTATCATTGTCGTTTGCTTCTCTTGCAGCATAGTATGCAGCGTATCTTGCGTCCTGCTGCAAAGCCTTGCCAAGCTCTCTTGTAAGTTCAATTACAGTCATTTTTATATCTCCTTAAAATTATTAATTTTATCAATGCACAAATACATCAATAATTAGGTTTAGTTTACCACAAAAGATTGAAAAATTCAATACCCCAGACACTAAAGATTGTGTAAAATTCTTCATTTTAAGAGTTACCTATAAAAAGATTGAAAAATGCATTTTTTTGTGGTATAATTTCAATACATTTATGTAAACAGAGGGAGT
>JAZSPX010000143.1:0-4146 GCA_045537675.1 Candidatus Faeciplasma sp.
TTTGCGATATGCGCAAGCCCCGGGCTTTCGCAGGATAAGCTTGCAAAGCATTTGTGCATTAACAAAAGCAGTGTTACAAGGCACTTATCGTGGCTTGAAAAGGACGGATATGTTGAGCGCCGAGTGAGCGAGACCGACAAGCGTGAGACTTTGGTTTACCCGACACAGAAAATGCTTGACATTATGCCCGAGGTTGCAAGAATAACCACCGAGTGGAACGCACTTATGTCCGAAGGTATAAGTGAGGAAGAGCTTGAGGTATTTCACAGCATTATGGATAAGATGCTTGAAAAGTCGATGAAGATTATTTATTCGGGGGATTTGACAGAGTGAAAACAGTAATTGGATATTTGAAAAAATTTGTTGGGCGAATGACTGTCGGCTTTATGATTAAGACAGTCGGCACACTTGCCGAGCTTATGCTACCCTATATTTTAAGCCACATTTTAGAAAACGTTATCGGAAAATCAATAAGCGACGTTATTTTTTGGGGTGGCGTGATGATTGTCTGCTCGGCGATTGCCTGCTTATTCAACATTATTGCAAACAGAATGGCAGCAAAGGTTTCTAAAAACTTTGCCGAGGAGATGAGAAAAGACCTGTTTATAAAAACGCTCAGGCTTTCTGCGGCACAGACGGATAAGTTCACTATCCCCTCTTTGGAATCACGAATTACGACGGATACATATAACGTACACGGATTTATTAACATGATGCAACGACTTGGTGTGCGTGCGCCCATTATGCTTTTGGGCGGAATTGCCATAACCATGTTTATGGACTTTAACCTTTCGTTGGTAATGATTGCGATGCTGCCGATTATTTTCGTGACGGTTTATTTCGTTTCCAAAAACGGCGTGCCGCTTTACACAAAGGTTCAGCACTCGGTTGACAACATGATAAGAGTTGTGAGAGAGGACGCACAGGGTATAAGAGTTATAAAAGCACTTTCGAAAACGGATTATGAACACCGCCGCTATGAAAGCGTGAACCACAAGCTGATTAAAGACGAAACACGTGCAGGCGTTATTATGGGTACTGTAAACCCCATTATGACGGTTTTGATGAACGTGGGCAGCGTTGCGGTAATTGCTTTGGGTGCCACCCTTATTTCGGGCGGAAAATCGAGCCCTGAAACGGTTATTGCATTTATGCAGTACTTCACACTTATTTCGATGGCGATGATGTCGGTAACAAGAATGTTTGTTATGTATACAAAGTGTGCGGCCTCGGCAAGAAGAATTGCAGAAGTCCTGATTTCAGAGGAGGATATAACCGTTAAAGCCAAAGAGGAATGCCCCGACATCAAGACCGATGCACACATTGTTTTTGATAACGTTAGCTTCTCGTATAACGGAAAGAAAAATAACCTTGAGAACATTAATTTCGAGATACCAAGGGGCGGCTCGCTGGGCATTATCGGTGCAACGGGCTCGGGTAAATCGACGGTTATTAAGCTTTTGCTGAGATTTTATGACGTGAACAAAGGCGGCATTTACATAAACGGCGATGATATTAAGACTATTGCCAAAGACAGATTATATGCCATGTTCGGCTCGGCGCTTCAGCACGACTTTTTATATGCCGACACGATTGAAGAAAACATTAAGTTCGGCAGAGATATTTCGGTTGATGACGTTAAGCGTGCGACGAAAATTGCACAGGCAAGCGACTTTATTGAAGGGTTTGCAGACGGATATGACCATGTTTTGTCCCCTCACGGAACGAATATTTCGGGCGGACAGAAGCAACGAGTTCTGATTTCGCGTGCACTTGCCGCCAAACCCGAAATCCTCATTTTAGACGACAGTTCGTCGGCACTTGACTATAAGACAGACGCGGCTTTAAGAAGTGCGCTTAAAGAAAACATGGCCGACACGACTGTGGTTACGGTTGCACAGCGTGTAAGCTCGGTTAAGGATTGCGGACTGATAATTGTCTTGGACGAGGGCAGGATCATTGGCATTGGCGACCACGAGCACCTGCTTGAAAATTGTGAGGAATACCGTGAAATCAGCGAGTCGCAGATGGGAGGTGCTTTTGTTGACTAAGCCGGAAAAGAAAAAAATGGACCGCAAGACAGCCAAAAGCATCTTTTTGCGGCTGTGCGGATATGTTTTGCATTATTGGTATCTGTTTATTCCTGCTGTTATTTTAACGCTGTTTTCTAACCAGCTTTCGCTTTTGGGCCCAAAATATTCGGGCGAGGCGATTGACGCCTTGGCGGCAGTCGGCGGCGTTGACTTTGAATCGGTGTGGTATAACGTTGGCAAGATGCTGGTTTGCTATTTAGCCTCGGCAGTTATGTCTTATGGCTTAGCGGTTTTGATGATTTTTATAAGCCAAAAGATTGTATTCACGATGAGAAAACAGCTTTTTGAAAAGCTGACCTCGCTGCCTGTTGGATATTTTGACACCCACCCGACAGGCGATATTATCAGCCATATCTCTTATGACATTGACACCATTAACAGCACCCTCTCGCACGATTTGGTGCAGATTATGACAAGTATTTACACAGTTCTGGGCTCGCTGATTTTTATGTGGAATATCTCGAAGCCGTTGATTGCTGTGTTCTTGATTACTGTGCCTGCGGCAATTATATTTACAAGATACCGTTCGAAAAGAGTAAGACCGCTGTTCTCACGGCGTTCAAAGAAGCTTGGCGAGCTTAACGGCTATGCCGAAGAAATGCTTTCGGGCTGTCGCTCTATTCAGGCATATGCCCGTGAAAACACCATTGGCGGAAGATTTAACGCACGCAACACGGACTCGATGGACGCTTATTATGAGGCTGATTATTACGGCTGCACAATGGGCCCGACGGTCAACTTTATCAACAACCTGTCAATCTCGCTTGTTATGATTTTGGGCGGCATACTTTATCTTGTGTCACAAAACGAGATTGTTGATAAGGCTTCGATATTCTTTATCACCCTTGGCGGCGTGGCACAGTTTGTGCAGTATTCACGCAAGTTTGCAGGGCCTATTAACGAATTTGCCAACATTTTAAGCGAACTACAGTCGGCATTCTCGGCGGCCGAAAGAGTGTTTAAAATCCTCGACGAAGAGCCTGAAAGCGCAGACGTTGCGGGTGCTTTGGTGTTGGAGGACGTTGAGGGCGAGGTTGAATTTGAAAACGTTGTGTTTGGTTATGTGCCCGAAAAGACGATTTTAAGAGATATTTCGTTTGTTGCCGAGCCGGGCAAGACTATTGCCATTGTAGGCCCGACGGGTGCAGGCAAGACAACGATTATAAACCTGCTTATGCGTTTTTATGACGTGACGGACGGCAGGACAACGGTTGACGGCACCGACGCCCGAGAGATTACGAGAAAGTCGCTTAGGCAGGCTTATACAATGGTTTTGCAGGACACATGGCTGTTCTGCGGAACGATTTATGATAACATTGCCTATGGCCGTGAGGGTGCAACACCCGAAGAAGTGAGGGCTGCCGCAAAGGCTGCACGAATTGACAGCTATATTGAATCGCTGCCCGACGGTTATGACACAGTTTTGACCGACGACGGCATTAACATTTCAAAGGGGCAGCGCCAGCTTATTACCATTGCACGCGCAATGATCTCTAACTCGCAGATGTTGATTTTGGACGAAGCTACCTCGAACGTAGACTCGAGAACCGAGATTAAAATTCAGGAAGCTATGACCGAGCTGATGAAGGGCAGAACCTGCTTTGTTATTGCGCACCGTTTGTCGACAATTCAGAATGCCGACAAAATTCTGGTCATTCAGGACGGTATGATAACAGAATCGGGCACGCACGACGAGCTGTTAAGAAAAGGCGGATTTTACAGCACGCTTTATAATTCGCAGTTTAATTAAAGAAGTGAACAAATGCAAAAACCCTCTTGCCAAAGAAAGGCAGGAGGGTTGGTTTTTTATATCTGTGATTCGCTGAGTGCGCCGCGCGCCCACAATATCCATTTTGAACGGTCAAGCGGGTTTACGCCACGGCGCGGGGCATCTTCGCCCTGCCCTTCTGGGCATTCACGGTAGCCGTGGAACTGGGTGGAACGCACCCCTCTGCCCGAGGAGAAGGAAGCAAGCCGTGTGGGGAAATCCATGAAGTTTGCAAAGGGTACAATGCTGTCGATAGTCACGGTGTCGTCACGCACGAAGGGGGCG
>JAZSPX010000025.1:0-1612 GCA_045537675.1 Candidatus Faeciplasma sp.
CGGTAGGAATATTGAGGAATAAGTGCATAGAAAGTAAATATCGAAACTCCGCTCCAGAAAAAGCCCGACCACAAAAACAAAACCGTCATTGCCGATTTTGCAACAAGCATCCAGAAAGGTTCTTTTTCACGAATTTTTGCGGGTTTATCTTTTAAAGATGTCATTTTAAAATCCTTTCGTTTTAAGCAAACTGTCAATACATATTAATTATAGCACAACTTCGCTTAAACATTCAACCCCAATTTTTAATTGCAAAACTGACAAAGAAAATAATACTTGCTTAGGGGCGCGATTATTTGTTGCTTGGCTGTTTAAAATATCAAAGTAAATCAATCGCACAACGGAGGAAGAATGAATAAGTTTATAAAACGCGCAGCGACCGTTTTGGGTGTTCTGTCGCTCGCATTAATGCTATTCGTAGGCTATTACGGCTCAGTCCTGCCCGACAGCTATTATGTTTCGGGCGAAAAAAGCGAATTTGCCTGCGGTTTGAATATAACGGCACGGCCTGCAAGCAGCAGTACTTTAATATCTGCAGAAACCGATGTCGTAACCCTTAAGCTTTATGGGCTTATACCAATTAAAAACGCAAAAATCACAAAAGCCGATGCTCCTGTGCTTATTCCCGGCGGCACACCTGTGGGCATTAAGCTTTTAACTGACGGAATAATGGTTGTTTCGACCTGCGAGGTTGAAAACGGCACCGACCCTGCCAAAAATGCAGGCATTGAGGCAGGCGATAACATTATATATGCAAACGGCGAAAAGATTACGTGTTCGCAGCAGTTTGCAAACATAATTATGGACAGCAAGGGCGAAAAGGTTCAGCTTGTGTTGCTGCGCAACGGCAAAGAGGTTAAAACAACGCTCACTCCCCTCTTTTCTTCGGCAGAGGGAACTTACAAAGCAGGACTTTTGATCCGTGACAGCTCGGCAGGAATAGGCACGCTGACCTTTATCGACCCTGAAACAGGCACTTTCGGGGCGTTGGGCCACCCCATTTCAGATTTCGACACATCGGCCCCGATGCCGCTTGGCTCGGGCGAGATTGTTGACTGCACCATAACAGGCTTTGAAAAAGGCATTGTGGGTGCCCCGGGCGAGCTTTTGGGCAGGTTTGTTTCGACCCTTGCGGCAGGCAAAATTTCAAAAAACTGCGACTGCGGAATATTCGGCAGAATAAGCTATTGGCAAAGCTATGAAAGCGGTATGCCTATTGCTTTCAAGTCAGAGGTTAAAGAGGGCAAGGCGCAGATTTACACCACCATTAACGGCAACCAGCCCGAGTGTTTCGATATTGAAATCGAGAGGGTCTCGCACAGCACCTCGCTTAAAACAAAAAACCTTGTTATTAAAGTCACCGACCCCGAGCTTTTAGCGCAAACAGGCGGCATTCTGCAGGGCATGAGCGGCTCGCCTATCGTTCAGAACGGCAGGCTTGTGGGCGCTGTGACGCACGTTTTTGTCAACGACCCGACCAGAGGGTATGGAATTTTTATCGAGAATATGCTTGCGGAAATGAAATAGTAAAACCTCTCACCCAAAAAGTGAGAGGTTTTGTTTGTTACTTTACAATTTGTTGTCCAAGCTGATAGCCGAGGCGCACGACCTC
>JAZSPX010000204.1:0-4807 GCA_045537675.1 Candidatus Faeciplasma sp.
CCCGATTGTTAACGCAATTGCATACGCTCTGGTTAATCTGTTGATAATATACCGGCTATATATGTGCGGATTTATTTCTGCAATATTCCATTCTGTTATTTTAACTGCGTTTATGTCCTTGTCCGAGGTTTTGTGTTCCACGATATTAAGCTTCTATATACATGACTTCTCGTCATACCAGACTCAAATACCCGTGTATGTTGCGCTGATAGTTTTCAGTAAGATGATATACTTTTTACTTTGCTTAATAAGCGCAAAAGTTTTCTCACCTCGCAAATCGGACGTATATGAGAGTAATTCAATGTTAAGGCTATGCATATTGCCAATTTCTTCTGTCGTTATTGCCGATACAGTTGCTTAAGATCAGATATGACGTCAACGGCGGCGGTATCAGGGAAGGCCTTTGTCTCTTCTGGTTAAGCCCTTCTTGGGTATTCACCGGCCCTCTTGAAGAAATGTCTTCTATCTGGGGCGATATCGAAGCCGGCGAGCTTATGTTCGTTCCTCTGCCCAGAGATGATAACGGCGACAGTACATACTACATTGCGACCTCACCAAGCGGTTATTGCATTGTTCAGGGTGCCGCAAACCCCGAAGGCGTTGCTTTGTTTGCTGCATGTGAAAGATTTAAGATCATAGACCCCACCGTTATTTCTATCGACCGCAGACAGCTTGAAGAAACCTATAAGTGGACTGATGAAATGTTAGAGATGTGGGATATTTGTTACGAGCTTTGCAATAATTAAGAAGTAGCAATTATCAAGTATGGCGAAGGCTACGGCTCTAACCTTTATTCTGCAATCAACGCCCTTGAAAATCTTGCTCACAGAGATATCCGTGAAACCATTACATGGGCTCAGGGTAAAGAAAAGCATGGCGATAGCTTAAGCTATTATATCGATGAACTTAATAAAGATATGGCTGAATTCAGCGAGTAAACTGTGAACTGATGTTTGCATTTCATTGTGATTCGCTTCTTATTGAATAAACTGTAATCTCATAAGTTAACAAAAAGCTGATGATTTCATAACTTAAAAATCCCTCCCGTACTGTTCGCGGGAGGGATACTTTTATGCGTTATATTTCTTACCGTCGATATAAACCGATACTAAGTTAAGTTCTTTATCTAAAATCAGCAGGTCGGCACAGTTACCAATCTTGATTTCGCCGATCCCGTCAATTCGTGCTGCCTTTGCAGGCGCCGTTGAAGCCGCATATACCGCCTTTTCGAGAGGGACACCAAACTTAACCGCGTTTTTAAGAGCGTCAAAGACGGTTATTGTCGAGCCTGCAAGGGTATCGGTACCCTTAACGGTTGCTTTACCGTTTTTAAGCTCAATTTTCTGTCCGCCAAGCTCGTAATCACCGTCTGTCATTCCGGCACATCTCAGCGAGTCAGAAATAAGGCAGAGCCTTTCTGTGAAAACCTTAAAAGCACTTCTGATAACTGAGGGGTGAATATGCAAGCCGTCGCATATAATCTCGGCACTTTTGCAAAAGTCAGCGGCAGCGCCGATAACGCCCGGCTCTCGATGTAAATAGGTGCTCATTGCGTTATAAAGATGTGTTGTGTGAGAAGCACCCAAGGCATACGCGTTCATTGCTGTTTCATAATCCGAATTTGTGTGTCCTAAAGAAACGACACATTTTTCCGATACCTCTTTAATGAATTCTAACGCGCCGTCAGTTTCACACGCAAGGGTGATAATTTTAATCAAGCCGTCACTTTCGTCATATAGTCTATTAAACATTTCCAAGTTTGCAGGCACTATATAACTCGGGTTTTGCGCGCCGCATTTTTCGGGGTTAATGAACGGTCCCTCTAAATGTATACCTGCACATTTTGCCCCTTCTATATAAGTGTGTTTTTTTGTCGCCTTAACAGCTTTAATCAAATCTTCTTCGCTCAACGTCATTGTGGTTGGCAAATACGAGGTCACCCCGTTTTGGGCATAGAATCTCTCAATCTCTTTAAGTGCATTTTCATCACCGTCAGAAAAATCATGTCCCACAGCACCGTGAGTGTGTATATCCACAAGCCCGGGAATAACGTACATTCCGTTTGCGTCAATGTCTGCTTCTTTTAAAATGTTACCTAAGGCAGTAATTTTACCGTCAAACTCAATATCTGTTTTAACAAATTCTTTTTCCACAAAAACAAGTGCATTTTTAATCAACATAAGCGTCTGCCCCCCGTTTAAGAATAAATGCTTATTATATTCTATCACAACTCTTGCAACAGGGCAATCAATAAGATATAATTTATTTAATAAAAGTCTGGAGGGATTGTCATGACACTGAAAGAGCAAATAGGTCAGCGTCTTATTATCGGATTTAACGGCACAACTGTAAGCGAGGAGCTTATACAGGCCGTTAAGGAGTATAAAATCGCAAACATTATTTTGTTTTCAAGAAACATAATTGACTCTGATCAGCTTAAAACCCTTTGTGCAGATATTCAGAAGCTCGTGAGAAGTGAAACAGGGCATAGCGCTTTAATCGCGATCGACCAGGAGGGCGGAATTGTAACACGCCTAAGCAACGATTGCGTTAACATTCCCGGTGCAATGGCTCTTGCCTCAACAGGCGATACCGATAATGCATACAGAGCAGGTGTAATAACTGGCAAACAGTTAAAAAGCCTGGGCATAAACATAAACTTTGCACCCTGTGTCGATGTCAATTCAAATCCCAAAAATCCCGTTATCGGTGTAAGAAGCTTTGGCGACGACCCCGTTAAGGTGGGCGAGTACGCCTCGGCCATGATAAAAGGCTTTGATGAGAGTGGGGTAATGGCTTGCGTCAAGCATTTTCCCGGACACGGCGATACTGATATAGATTCACACATAAGCCTTCCGTGCGTTGATAAATCAAAAGCAGAGCTTGAAAAGTGCGAGCTTCTGCCTTATAGACATGCAATCGGTGCTGGTGTGCCTGCTGTTATGACAGCACACATTTTGTTCCCACAGCTTGAACCTGATAATATCCCTGCGACCATGTCAAGACGGATAATTACAGACCTTTTAAGAAAAGAAATGGGCTTTGATGGCATCGTAATAAGCGACTGTATGCAGATGAACGCTATCAGAGAGCATTTCGGTACCGTTGGCGGAATTATTTTGGCCATGTCTGCAGGCGTAGATATGGTGCTTGTCTGCCACGATGTCAAGCTTTCCTGCGAGTCAGCCTCAGAAGTCGAAAAAGCTGTGCTTGAGGGACGGTTAGACGCCAATGAAATGCTTGAAAGCGCTGAACGTATAATCGCTTTAAAAAAGAAGTGGGCAGATTCGGAAACAGGCAGAGAGTTTGATATTAAATCAGCACAAGAAGAAAACTCGGCATTAATTCAAAAGACAATAACCGTTGTCGGAAACAGCGGCATTATGCCGTTAGGCGATAAACCTCTTTGCATAGGATGCGAGGTATATAGAACTAATTACGCACAGGAAGGTGTATCAGCTGCAGGCTTGTTTGAAAACGTTATGTCTAACGAACTGGACGGCGAAGCGCTGACTGTGTCTGTCAACCCATGTGAGGTTGAAATTAACGCTGTCGTTGAAACCGCTAAGAACTATTCAAGCGTGGTTGTCGGAACCTATAACGCTCACATGAACAGGGGACAGCTTAAACTTGTAAACGCCCTTAGCGAAGCGGGAATGACAACGTTTTGTGTTGCCATGCAAAATCCTTATGATTTAGCTGACTTGCCCGAAAACGTTGTCAGGCTTGCCGCATTCGAACACAGTAAACGTGCTGTAATCGCTGTTGCAAAGGTATTAAAGGGCGAAGAAAAGCCCTCGAACAGCCTGTCTGTAAAACTTAAATAATGATACACTAACTGAAATTTACGAGGTTTATAATAAAAACAACAAACCATGAAAGCGAAGCCTGCGAGTGCTTAGGCAGAACTGAAGCATACAGCGAATATATAGAAAAAACTAAGAATTACACAAAGGAGACTTGTATTATGAAAAAGTTATTATTAGTATTATGCTTGATTAGCTGTTTGGTCCTTCTTTCAGCTTGTGTAAAGTCCGGTGATGATAATATTTCAGAATCACAGAACGAACAACCTGAAGAAGCATTACAGTCTTCAGATGCATCAGAGAGTGAGCCGGACCTTAAAACCAACATTTCTTGCTGCGAATATGAAGGCAATATAATTTCGGCAGAATATAACAGCAATGAAGAAACGACATATTTTACTTTGCGTCTAGCAAAAACCAATGAAGAGCTGAAATTTAAATACATATATGATGGAACTGTGTTTAAAGAGGATATGACCAATCGCATTCAGTTTGGCAATGTGCACGTTTTTTCATTTTTGAATGCTGACGAACAATACGATATAATACCGGCGCATATAATTGTCGACAAGCCAAGCGCAACCTGTTTTTATGCTACTATTGCTGAAATCTCTGAAACTGGCGGAATGAGCGTTTTAGGTTTTGACTGTAACGACATTAATTACAGAGGACTGTTTTCGCTTAAAGTTGAGGATGAAACCGAAATATCTTGGCGTGGCACACAGCTTTCACTCGACGATTTAGACGTTGGCGATACGGTAGCCATATATTTTAACGGCGGTGTTCTTGAAATGTATCCGGCACAGCTCGTGAACACAGTGGCTATACACCTTTTGGACGATGATATATCTGAAAATGACGGAACCCTGAATTGGGGCATAGACGGCATTGAAGATTATATCGAGGTTGAAGAGGTTGAAGTCGAAGAGGTCGAGCTTACGGTCGAGCCGTCTTAAAATATCTTTGTTTCGGAAGATTACCCCTTAAGTTAAAAACGTACC
>JAZSPX010000078.1:0-11573 GCA_045537675.1 Candidatus Faeciplasma sp.
CCAGGCCCTTCGGGCATCGCTTCGGCGACGTCGGCTGTTTCCGCACACCATTTATAATATGTAAAAACAAATCGGAAGGTTACTCACCTTCCGATTTTTAATGTATTTACTTCTCAACCTCGAAATATTTGTGCATGCAAGGTTCGCAAGCATCTGCAACCAGCTTAACAATCACTAAAACGGTAAGGGCAACGCAAAGCCCCGTTAAAACCTTCAAAAAGCTTTTCATAACATAAACCATCCTTTCTTTATGAACCACTTTACGTTATTAAGTATAACACATATTTTCGCTAATTCATAGTCTTTTTTAAAATTTCTTGATTTTTTCCTTTTCGCTTAGTATAATACACATATACTATTATATATAAGGGAGGGTTAAGGATTTGTCGCAAAGTGTCCCCTCTAACAAACAAAGCTACGTCAAGCTTTTTACAAATACGATAATTTTTGCAATAGGCACCTTCGGCTCGAAGCTTCTGGTGCTGCTTTTAGTGCCGCTTTACACCGCCGCCCTCTCGCCCGATGAGTATGGCACGGTTGACCTTATTGCACAGACAGCAAACATTTTAATCCCCATCTTTTCGCTTTCGACGGCCGATGCTGCACTAAGATTCGGGCTTGACACCAAGGAAACGGACAAGCTTAAAAAGATATATTCGTTGTGCCTTGGCACCGTTGCCTGCGGAATTTTAGTCATGGCGGCAATCTTCCCCGTTTTGTCACAGTTTAAATATTTAAACGGCTTCAGCGGAATTTTGTTCATTTACGTCTGCACGTCTACCTTAAAGCTTTTGAATTCGACGTTTACACGCGCACTCGAAAAAGTCAAGCTTTTCGCCCTCGACGGCATTTTAACAACGCTTTCAATGCTTTTGTTGAACATTCTGTTCCTTCTGGGCTTCAAGTGGGGCATGCAGGGTTATCTTTGGGCAATAATTCTTTCCGACCTTATTTCAAGCGTGTTCCTGTTCTTTGCCGCAAAGCTTTACCGCTATATCGGCTTTGCAAAACCCGATTTTTCGCTTTTAAAAAGCATGCTGAAATATTCGGCACCGCTGATTCCCACAACCCTCTTGTGGCTTATAACAAGCATTTCCGACCGCTTTATCATAACGTTTTTCCACGGCGAATATGCAAACGGTATCAACACCGTTGCTTACAAAATACCGACAATTTTAACAACTGTGTTCACAATGTTTTCTCAGGCGTGGAATATGTCAGCAATTACCGAGAACAATTCTAAAGAACGAGAGAGCTTTTACACCAACGTTTTCTCGTTCAACCAGTCGTTCATGTACGTTATCTCGGCAGGCATTCTTTTGCTCATCCGCCCGATAACATATATCTGGGTAGACCCCGCATATCATGAAGCAGCTCTTTACTCGCCTGTGTTAACTGTGGCAACTGTGTTTACATGCTTCAACGTGTTCTTGGGCTCGGTCTACATTGCCTGCAAAAAAACCAGACAAAGCTTTTTAACAAGCCTTGCCGCAGGTATTATCAACATTATACTTAACTTCGCTCTTATCCCCTCAATGGGGATCTTGGGTGCGGCAATCGCAACCTTTGTTTCTTACTTTGCGGTGTTCTTCTACCGCCTGTTCGACACAAGAAGGTTTATCCGCTTTGATTTTTCAATGGCGAAGATTTTAGTCAACTCGGCACTTATTATTGCAATGGCGTTTGTCAACCGCCTTGACGGCTGGTGGGTCTACGTTGTTCTTGGTGCGATGTTTGTAACCGTTCTTTTATTGAACTTTAAAGATATTTTAAGGATCATGCTTTTGATCCTCCCCAAAAAACTGCTTGATAAACTACCGTTTATATCAAAAATCGCAAACAAATTACTTGAGCTTAAAATTAACTTTAAGAAAGGATGACTTTAATTATGGCAGAGCTAAAGTATGAAATCAAGGAACACATCGGTGTTCTTTCCGAAAACGCAAAGGGCTGGACAAAGGAGCTTAACAAGGTTAGCTGGAACGACTATCCTGCTAAGTATGACCTGCGCGAATGGTCGCCCGACCACACCAGAATGAACAAGGGCATTACATTAAGCGACGAGGAGTTTGAAGCTTTGCGCCGCATTATGTTAGGGTTAGAAGTTGACCCCGACGGCGACGACGTTGACGAAGACGAGATTTTATAATTGCATAATTAAAAACAAAGGACGGCAGATGGTTGCCGTCCTTTAATTTTGCCGAACGCTGCGACTGGGGCGAAGCCCTGCACGCAGCCTGTGCTGCGTGCCCCCGTGCGATGCATATCGCGCGGGAAAGCCCGAGCCGTAAGGCTTGGGCAGGCTTCGCCGCCTTTACACACAAAACCGCCCGCCGAAATCAATCGGCAGGCGGTGATTTTATTCGTGTTATTTGTAAAGGCGGAAGGTAATTGTGCGGTGGCCGGTGTTCTTACCCTTCTTAACAGTTTCATATTCGGTTGTGTAGTCCTGTAAGAGCTTGGTGAACTTAGCGCCGGTCCATGCTTCGTCAACCTTTGTGAACAAGCTGGAGGTTTCCATCTTAAGGGTTACATATGCAATGTCCTTGCCGGATTTAGCTGCTTCCTTAGCCTTAGCCTTCAAAATAGCCTCAACCTCGTCGTAGGAGGTTACGTAGCAGCCGTTGTTCATGTACCAGTCATATTTTGTAGAGGTACACTTGGGGTCGTCAAAGAACTTGATGTCATAAACTTCGCTTCTGGTTTCCTTCATATACTTGTCGGTAACCATGAAGAACGCATAGCTTACATAGTTGGGGTCGGCATTCTGTGCAGCGCCGCAGGGGTCGTCCCATGTTGCGTCGATGTTGTACCACTTGCCGTCTACCTTAACCTTAACCCAGATATGAAGTGCGCTTGTACCGATACCTTCGGCAAAGGTTACTTCATAACCTGCTCTTGCAAGAAGATAGAACATACCCTTAGCATAGCCTAAGCAAGTGGGCTGGCCGTCAACAACAGAGCCGTATGCGACGTTGGGCCACAAGCTCTTGCCCCACTGTCCTGCCCATTCTGTCGGGTTGCCGTCGCTGTCCTTTTCTGCATAGTTATGTTCGTCTGCAAAGCTGTTCTTTACAAGCCAGTCGTGCAGATATTTGATCTTTTCATAATCGCTCCAAGAGCTCTTGAGCTTGCCGATAACCTTGTCGGCAGTGCTTCTGAGTTCCTTGACCATTTTGTCAGCCTCGCTCTTGGTGTCGGTATAATACTTCACGCCGACCATAGAGTTGCTGCCCGAGATTTTGCCGATGCTTCTTACATATGTATATTCAACAGCGGCAATGGGGAAGAAGAAGCTTGCAAAATCGTCCCATTCACTGCTGGTGAACGAAGGAGTAACTTCAATATATTCTTCAAAGTTCTTAATGCCTGTCATGATCTCGTCAAGGGCCTGTCTGTATCTTGAGTCGTTAAGAGCATTATACATATAGGTCCAGCCGTTGTCCTTGACCCAGTCAGAGTTTGAGGTTACACCGCCAACGTCGGGTGTGCTTCCGCTCGAGGGCTTGTCGTCATCATCGTCGTCGGGCAATACTACAACGTCGTCATCGTCGGGAATTTCAATCTCTTCGTCTTCGGGTTCTTCAACCTCGGGTGCCTTGTCGGTAATGTAAACGTTGCTTACATAGCCCAAGGTCTCGTCGTCAATAATAATCTGATACCAGCCTGTGGAAGCGCGGCCGACAACAGTTACAGCCTCGCCCTCTTTAAGGGTGGAGATCTTGCCAAAATCAGTCGAAGGACCGCTTCTTACGTTCAAAGACATGGTTGCATACATGGTGGTTTCGTCCATTTCTTCAACGGTGAAGTCGTTCTTGTCCTTTGTGGTTGTCACCTCGGGAGTAGTTGCGGGAGTGGTGGTTACTTCGGGTGTAGTTGCCGGAGTGGTTGTGGTCTGCTCGGGTGTGGTTGCAGGGGTTGTTGTGGTCTGCTCGGGAGTGGTGTCGGGTGCGTCGGTCACGTCGGGCACGTCAGATACCACGGGGTCGCTCGTTGTCAAAGGTGTGTCGGGGATTTCCTCGATCTTGCCGCAGGAACAAAGCACAGAAAGCGCAAGTGTCAATGCCAAGGCAAGCGAGAGAAGTCTTTTGAATGTGTTCATGTTTTTCCTCCTGTCAAAATTCTTTATTCATATTTCAAAGTAATAGTCATGGTGCAGGGGCCGTCCTTAACAACCTTTGTCCACGAGTTGGTGATAAGATTCTCTGCCTTTGTTTCGTCAAGCACTTCAAGCAAAATGGTCTGCATTTCGTAATCGCCCGAGAAAAGCTTGGTGTTTGCTTCGTCAAGAAGTGCATTGTCGGCACATCTTAAATAGATAAGCTTTTCGCCCTTGGGTACAATTTCAAGTGCCTGACGCTTGATGATCTCGAGAACCTCTTCATAAGTGGTTGCATAGTAGTCATTCATTACATAGAAGCTAAGCTCCATCGACTCTGCCTTGGGAAGCTCGTAATAAGGGCTTATAAAGGTTTCCTTGTGGTCGGTCGCAAGAATTGCGTCGCTTACCATGAAGTAATCATAGCCGATATAGGTCTTGTCTTCTTTGCCCTTGGGGTCGTCCCATGTGGGGTCGATGATATACCACTTGCCATCGTCAAGCTTAACGTAATTCCATTTGTGCTTAACAGCTTCGTCATCACCGATACCTGTTGCAAACACAGTTTCATAGCCTGCGCCTGCAAGCAGAAGGTGCATAGCGTCGGCATAGCCCTGGCAGGTAGCCCTACCCTCGACAAGGGCGCCGAAAGCAGTAAACGGGCTGTGAGCCTGTTCGCTGTAATCGCAGTTCAAAACAAGGTAGTCGTGAAGATATTTAAGCTTTTCATAATCGGTGCCTGCGGGCATTCCTGCAACGACCTCGTCGATCTTCTGCCACAAAACCTTTGTTTTTTCAATGCCTTCCTGCTCGTAATTGATGCTGTAGCTGACGGTAATGCCAATTATCTTTCCGCTTTCGTCGGTGTGTCCCTTAAACACGTTGCCGACGTATGTATAACCCATCGAGCAGTTGGAAACAAGCTCGGTAAAGGCTGCAAGCTCTTCTTTTGGCATTCCCACGCTAAGCGAACAGTAAACCTCAACGTTCTTAATGGTGTTCATCACCTCGCCAAGGTTCATTTTGGTGTTCTCGTCAAGGTTTTCCCAAATATATTCAAGGCCGTTGTCTTTAATAAATCCAAGGTCGAAGGGATAGCTCTGTTCGGGGGTGTCGTTTTCATCGGGGGTGTCGTTGTTTTCAATGTTGCTGTCGTTGTTTGGTGTGTCGTCACCTACGGGGGTATCGTCAATCTGCTTGCCGCATGCAACCAAAGTAAGCGCAAGGGTAAGCGATAAAATCAGGCACAAAAGTCTTTTCATTAAATCAATCCTTTCAAAAAATCGGTTTATGTCCAATCTATAATACAACTTCAAGGTCGGTTTTATTGCAGATGCTCATTTAATAATAGACCTAAAAGTTACTCGTGTCAATAAGCTTGAAGAAAGTTAATAATTATTAAATATATCACGAAAGCTCGGCAAGCAAAAACTTAACGGTTTCTGAAAGTCTTACCGTCGGGCGTTCAAAATCTTCAATGTCAATGGCAATATACTCGACGTTTCCGAAAGTCTTGATAATCAAATCGGTGGCATCGTCGTCCTCATCAAGTATACTATTATAAAATACAACGTCGGGTGAAAGCTTTTCTGCTTCATCTTCGCTTACAAAATAATCCTCAGCGTCCTGACGCAAATTTGTGCCGAAAACGCTTAAAATGTCCGATTCAAGGGTTTCGCCATGCGACAGAATAAGCTCGCCTTCGGAGTTTATTCCCTCTACACAAACAAAGCCAAGTGAAATGTTTGCCGCCTTGGCTTCGCTCATGGCGATGTCAAAGTCGGAAAGAATGTCGCTTGCAATGTCCTGCGAATCGACGGCACCATAGAAGATCAGCGAAAGCTGAATATACATCTGGCAAAGCTCGGCAAAACTGTCGGGACTTTTAAGCTCAAGCACTCTTATTCCTGCCTGGTTAAGCAAGACCTTGTCGCTCGAAGCTATCGGCGAGTGGGTTATAACCAATTCGGGTGCCAACGCCTTTATGGCTTCAACGCTCGGGTGGGCAGGGCTGCCGATCTTAGGCAGGTTTTCAGCGTTGGAAGGGTGTGTGCAATAGTCGCTTACCCCGATAAGCCTTGCAAACATGCCAATGTCATAAACCGCCTCGGTTATCGAGGGGGAAAGCGAAACCACCTTTTCGGGCGATTTGTCAA
Organism: Candidatus Faeciplasma sp.; assembly: GCA_045537675.1. Classification (GTDB taxonomy): domain Bacteria; phylum Bacillota; class Clostridia; order Oscillospirales; family Ruminococcaceae; genus Faeciplasma. Next base: position 6,256 of record JAZSPX010000078.1, read on the forward strand.
AGCTTTCGGCACCAATGTCAACAGGGTATGGGTTTTTAACAGGGGGCGTATCCGTCTGCACGACTTCTTCATTCGGGCGGTCGTCTATAATGTCGTCGCAACCGACAAGTGCAAACAGCATGGCCAGCACCGTTATAATACAAAATATCTTTTTAAGGTTCATTTTCGCTCCTTTATTTTATATATCCTCTAACGAGAGGGTTGCAACAGCGTTCAGGCTTTCGTCGGCACGCTTGCCTGCAAGATAGTCATAATATCCCTGCGCGCCTATCATTGCGGCGTTGTCACCGCAATATTTAAACTCGGGCATAAAAAGCTCATATCCCCGCTTGTCGCATTCTTTTTTAACCTTTGCACGAACTCCCGAGTTGGCGCTCACCCCTCCTGCCACTACAATTTTGTTATAGCCAAGGCTTTCGGCAGCAGCCATCAGCTTTTCGGCAAGAATGTCGCTCACAGTCTTCTGGAAGGAAGCCGCAACGTCCTCTTTCACAATTTCCTCGCCCTTTTGAGAGGCGTTGTGAACAAGGTTTATAACAGCAGTTTTAATTCCCGAGAAGGAGAAGTCATATTCGTTCCCCGTCAGCTTGGGGTGAGGGAATTTGTAAGCCGACTTGCTACCCTTCTTCGCCGCCTCGTCAATATATTTTCCGCCGGGGTAAGGGTAACCCAAGGTGCGGGCCCCCTTGTCGAAGCATTCGCCTGCGGCATCGTCACGGGTCTTGCCGACAACACGGTAGTGGGTATGATCCAAAACCTCGACAATATGGCTGTGGCCGCCGCTTACGACCAAACAAAGGTAAGGGGGCTTAAGCTCGGGGTGAGAGATATAGTTTGCGGCAATGTGCCCAGCAATGTGGTGAACAGGCACAAGCGGTTTGTTTTTGGCAAATGCAAGCCCCTTGGCATAGCTTACGCCGACAAGCAAAGCGCCGATAAGCCCGGGGGCATATGTAACGGCAATGGCGTCGATATCGTCAAGCGAGGTGTCGGCTTCTTCAAGTGCCGACTTAACAACGTGGCAGATATTTTCAGTGTGGCGTCTTGAAGCTATTTCGGGCACAACGCCGCCGTAAAGCTTATGCTCCTCAATCTGCGAGGCTACTATATTCGATAAAACCTTAACTCCGTCTTCAACAACAGCGCAGGCTGTCTCGTCACAAGAGCTTTCAATAGCAAGTATTTTCATTCTTTTTCTCCAAAATCAATTACATTTTGTCATAAGCACTGCGCTTTCTACAGGGCGTTCATAATAATTCTTTCTAAGTCCCACTTTTTCAAACCCAAGCGAGGAATAAAGCGAGATTGCCGCAGTGTTCGACTCGCGCACTTCAAGCATGACAAGCTTGGCTTTTGCCTTTTCAATCGCAAGGTTAATAAGTGCGCTTGCATAGCCTTTTCGTCTGTAATCAGGGCTCACCGCAACGCTGTCAATGTTCATTTCGTCGGCAACAACGGTTGCGGTTATATATGCCGCCACTTTGCCCTCATCTTCAAGCGTGAGGTTTATAAAGTGCCAATCACTCTCGTTCATGCGGTAAATAAAGTCGTCCTCGCTCCATGCATCGGCAGTAAAGCAGGTTTTTTCAATTTCAATAATGTCAGCCAAATCGCTTGGCTTCATCGGTCTGAATAACATTTTCCTATTCCTTTTCTGCCAAAAGTGCGCTGTAAAGCTCGCTTTTCGAAATACCTGTTGCCTTGGCAATTTCACGGCAGGCATCGGCAGCACGCATGCCCTTTGCAACCAAAGCCTTAACCTGTTCAAGTGCGGTCTCCTCGGTCACAGGCTCGTCTGCCGCTTTTGCACCCTCAACAATAATTACATACTCACCCCTTGGCTGGCGGTTTTCGTCGTCATAAAGGTTTTGCGCCTCGGCAAGGGTGGTTCTGATAACTTCTTCATGAAGCTTTGTCAGCTCTCGGCACAAGGTCACTTTTCTGTCGCCAAAGAATTTAAGCATGTCCTTCAGCGTTCCCACCAGCTTGTGAGGGGCTTCATAGAAGATAAGCGTTCTTGTATCGAGTGCGGCATAGGCAAACATTTCATAACGTGAGCGCTTGGCGGTGGAGGGGAACCCCTCGAAGGAAAATCTCGACGTATCAAGCCCCGAAACTGCAAGCGCCGAAATCAAAGCGCTGGGTCCGGGGACGACCTCGGTCGGTATGCCATGTTCGGCGCAAAGGCGCACCAGATCCTCGCCGGGGTCGGAGATGCAGGGCATTCCGGCATCGGTAATGACGGCGCAAGTCTCGCCCGCAATAATACGTCTTATAATGTTCTCGCCCGAATATTTGTGGTTGTGCTCGTGATAGCTCACCAGCGGTTTTTTAATATCGAAATAGTTCAAAAGCTTTGCCGAAACTCTTGTGTCCTCCGCCGCAATAAAGTCAACGCTTTTAAGCGTTTCTATCGCGCGGTATGTCATGTCGCCAAGGTTTCCAATCGGTGTTCCCACAACATAAAGCTTGCTCATTTCCCTTTTCCTTTCGTTTGGTCTATAAAAGCTTATAAATCCTTTTCATCTCGTCCGAATAAGCTTCGCCGTTTTTGCCCTTAACAAACAAGGGCTTTTCGATTTTTAAGAACTTCGAGCCGCCCAGCCTACCCTCGACCAATATAAGCCAAGGCTCGCTGTTTTCGTCTTTGTGAACTGTGCGAAGTCTTTTAGGTTCAATTCCGTTTTGGCGCATGGCTTCAATCACGTCGGCCAAACGCTCGGGTCGGTTGCAAATGCAAAGTCTGCCGCCGAATTTAAGCGCACGCTTGGCAGATGCACACACGTCAAACATCGTGCAGGCAATTTCGTGTCTTGCGATAGATACAGCCTCGGTGTCGTTTTTAGCGCCCGTGTTGTCAATTTTATAAGGCGGGTTGCAGGTTACAACGTCAAGCTGATAGGGCGGCGCCCATTCTTTCAAATCGGCGTGCACGGGCTTGATTCCGTCACAACCCGATTCCTTCACAGATAAACACAACTGGTCATATGCTTTTTCTTGCAGCTCGACCGCAAAAATTTCGCTTGGTTTACTATCTCTTTGCATTAAAAGCGCAACAATACCGTTGCCTGTGCAAAGGTCGGCCACCTTGTCCTTGTGTCTTGGCGAGGCAAAATCGGCAAGCAAAAATGCATCTGTTCCAAAGCGGTGCTCGCTTGAAACGCAAACGCTTATCCCCTCGCCCAGCGACTCGTATGATAAATCGGTGTATTTATTCACTTAAACGCACCCTTTCACGAATTTCATCAGCCATTTTCAAAAGCTCGGCATAAGAATTAAGACTGCCCGATGCCGCACGCAAGGCCGCCGCATTCGGCATGCCTTTAATATACCATGCAACGTTTTTTCTTGCTTCTCTGATCCCCTGCTTTTCGCCCTTCAGCGAAATTATAAGCTCAACGTGCCTAAGCATAACGTCTAAGCGCTCGTCAATGTCAGGCTCGGGCAAAACAATGCCGTTTTCTAAATATTCTTTAATCTGCTTGAACACCCAAGGTCTGCCATAGCTTGAACGAGCTAAAGAAACCAAATCGCACCCTGTTTCGTCATACATTCTTTTGGCGTCGATGCCGTCTTTAATGTCGCCGTTGCCGATTACAGGCACGCTTACCGCCTGCTTAACAGCCTTAATGACAGACCAATCAGCCTCGCCCGAATACATCATCTTTCTTGTTCTTGGGTGAACGGCAATAGCCGCTGCACCTGCACTTTCCATCAGGCAGGCAAATTCAACGGCGTTTATGTGTTCTTCGTCCCATCCTGCCCTTATTTTTACGGTTATCGGGCAAGAGGCAACGTCAGCAGCCGCTTTAACAATGTCGGCGGCAAGCTGCGGGGTTTTCATCAAAGCACTTCCTCCGCCGGGGTTTACAACCTTAGGCACAGGGCAGCCCATGTTTATATCTATAATGTCGGGATTAAACTGCTCGACAATTTTAACGGCACGTGCGATATACTCCGCTTCCTCGCCAAAAAGCTGAATGGCATAGGGGCGCTCGGCGTCTGTCACCTCGCAAAGCTCTTTGGTCTTGCGGTCAGAATAGCACAGCCCCTTTGCCGAAACCATTTCGCTTGTCAGCATGCTTGCGCCATACTCTTTACACATCAGTCTGTAAGCACGGTCGGCAACCGAAGCCATCGGCGAAAGCGCACAAAGTTTTTCAATTTTAACGTTGCCGATGCTTACCTTGGGCATTTTAAAAACCTCTTTATTTCCACATAAAAATACATCATAATTATAGCATAAAATTTTCATTTTGGGTAGAGGTTTTTATAAATTTATGTTATACTAATAATAGTATAAATTATTGGAGGGAATTTCTCGTGAAAATTCTTCTTATCGACGGTAACTCGATTTTAAACCGTGCTTTTTACGGCATTAAGCTTTTGACAAACTCGAAGGGCTTTTACACCAACGCCGTAACCGGCTTTATGAACATATATTTAAAAGAGCTTGAAATCATCAAGCCCGACTGCGCCGCCGTTGCGTTTGACATGAAGGCGCCTACCTTCCGGCACCTTGCCTGCGATTTTTACAAGGCAAACCGCAAAGGCATGCCCGAAGAACTTGCCCAGCAGCTGCCCGTTATCAAAGAGCTGTTAAAAGACCTTGGCATACCCACCCTCGAGCTTGAAGGCTGGGAGGCTGATGACATTTTAGGCTCGGCTTCAAAGCTTTTTGCAGACTTAGGGCACGAGGCTTACGTTCTTTCGGGTGACAGGGATAATTTACAGCTTATCCGCGACGGCGTAACCGTGCGCCTTGCAACCACCAAAGAAACCATCACCTTTGACAGGGACAAGTTTTTCGAGCAATACGGCACCGAACCGATAAATCTCATCGACATTAAGGCACTTATGGGCGACTCGTCGGATAACATACCCGGTGTTGCAGGCGTCGGCGAAAAAACCGCACTTTCACTTATCGGCACCTATACCACCATCGAGAATTTATATCACCAGCTCGACGAAGCGCCCCTGACGGCAGGCGTCAAAAACAAGCTTGCAAACGGCAAAGACTCGGCATTTACAAGCAAGTGGCTGGCAACTATTTCGCTTGATGCGCCGATTTCGAAGAACGTTGACGATTACAAATTCTTCGAGGGTGACAAGCCTGCCGCCGCAAAGCTTTTGACCGAACTTGAGATGTTCAAGCTTTTGGAAAGGCTTAAGCTTGACAAGATTGAGGTTGCTGCCGATGAAACGGTCGAGGAAACGAGCGATGATTACACGCTGTTCCCTCTTGATAGCGTGAGAATTGGCAGAATGGATGAAAAAGAAAGCGCATTTATTTTTGACGGCAACATGCTTTGCGTTTT
>JAZSPX010000048.1:0-4718 GCA_045537675.1 Candidatus Faeciplasma sp.
ACGATCCGACTTTGAATTTATGGCACAGCTTACTGACGAAGAGCTTATTGACCTTTGCGGCGGCAGACCTAACCACGGTTTAAGCAACACCTTCTGCTGGGGCGACCTTGCAAACTATGGCGTGCCTGCTTGCGGCACAGCAGACGGCCCTGCCGGCTTGCGTGTCGATTGGCACACAGGCGTTACAACAACCGCTTGGCCTTGCGCTACACTTTTAGCCTGCACATGGAACACAGACGTTGTTGAAGCTGTCGGTGCTGCAGGTGCATTAGAGCTTAGAGAAAACAATCTTGCGATCTGGCTTACTCCTGCCATGAATATTCACAGAAGCCCCCTTTGCGGCAGAAACTTTGAATATTACTCGGAAGACCCCTATGTAACAGGTAAAATGGCTGCTGCAATGGTAAGAGGTATTCAGTCACAGCACATTGCTGCCTCTGCTAAGCACTTTGCCTGCAACAATAAGGAGACCAACCGTAAGCTCAGCGACTCCATCGTATCCGAGCGTGCATTAAGAGAGATTTATCTCCGCGGCTTCGAAATCTGCGTGAAAGAGGCTCAGCCTTGGTCTATCATGACCTCTTATAACATCGTAAACGGCGTATTTGCTGTTGAAAACAAGGAAATGATTAACGGCATATTGCGCGGAGAATGGGGATTTGAAGGTGCTGTCACCTCTGACTGGGACACCTTTGGCGAACACTACCGTGAGGTTTTGGCAGGCAACGACATTAAGATGCCCGTCGGCTCAAGCGGCAGACTTAAAGACGCACTTGATGCAGGACTCATTACCCGTGAGGATATTTATACAAGTGCAAAGCGTGTTCTCGAGCTTGTTTTAAAGTTTGATTAATTAATTGTAGAATAATCGGTGCAGAATTTATTTTCTGCGCCGATTTTAATATATAAACACGTTTTGACATTTTGCTTCACACACTTCCTATATTCTAAAGAAAACAAATATTGGAGGTTTAAACATGGAAACACTTTTTAAACTTATTTCCTCGGAAATTATTATCGAGGGAAAAATCACAACGGTATATGGCATTGAAACAATAGGGGAGAATGAACGAAAAATATATAATATTACCCCAAATAAAGAAAAGCTTGAAGTATTGGTTGACAAGTGTAACAAACTTCGATTGTCGCCCATACATATTCAAGATATTTGTGAGGATTTTTTAGTCCATAATTATTAAAAGCTGTTGACCGTTTGTGTAATTAAGGCTATAATCTACTTAATAACACAAAAGGGGTGTCGATATGAAGATATTTAATTTTACACTTAATGAAGAAAGAGATGTCAGACTTACAGCATACATTCAGCCTGTCGGCGGTGAATATTGGGGCATGACAAAGCGCCCTGCAATGATTATTTTACCGGGTGGAGGATATCAGTATTGCTCAGCCCGTGAATCTGACCCTGTAGCATTTCCTTATCTTCAAGCTGGCTATCAGGTGTTTATTCTTAATTATTCCGTTAAAGAACACGCCACATGGCCCAACCCTTTAAACGACTATGACCAAGCGTTTGAATTGGTGAAAGATAAAGCAGAAGAATGGAACATCGACATTAGCCGTGTTGTTGTTATCGGCTTCTCGGCAGGAGGGCATTTGGCAGCATGTACCGCCACTATTGCGAAAAACAAGCCCAAAGCCTGCATTCTTGGCTATCCTGTTATTGATGAGAACACTACTCACAGATATAACAACAATGCGCCCGATGCTTCGACACTTGTTGATGGCAATACCTGTCCCTGCTTTGTTTTTGCTTCAACAAACGACGGCGTAGTGCCAATTGAGAATTCAATCAGCTTTATTAAAGCCTTGGCAGAACACAAAGTTCCTTTTGAATCCCATTTCTATGCATTTGCAAATCACGGTTTTTCCACCTGCGATTCTCAAATTCAGAACCGCACATGGATATGCACAAGAACTCCGAATTGGGTTCACGACAGCGTAGAATGGCTTAAAGACGTTGTCGGAGATTTTAAAGAAGGCGCTTTGACTGACAGACATTGGTGGTAAACAAAACAAATGCCTGTTGTTCAATTTTATTATTGATTGTAAACAAAAAGAAACTTTTTTCGATTTTGGTATTGATTTTTAATTTTATATGTGCTATAATAGCACTCGCGGCTGGAAAAGCCGCACATATGGTGGGTATAGCGTAGTTGGTTAACGCGTTAGATTGTGGTTCTAAAGACCGTCGGTTCGAGTCCGACTATCCACCCCAGAAAAAGACCGTACATTAATTGTACGGTCTTTTTGTATATTGATTTATATAATGTCAGCAGGTATTTATTTCCTTTAAATATCTGCTGATTTTTCTTTTTTATGCCTTGTATTGTAGCCATAAAAATGGTATAATACTATATGTATATCTTTAGCTGCTTATAAGGAGGATGAAGCATGAAAAACCTTAGAAAAATTCTTGCAATGCTAATTGCTTTGTCGCTTCTTTGCTCTTGCAGCGTGTCAACATCTAAAGATAATGTTGAGCCACCTTCTATTACAATCGAAACATATAATACATTTACAACACCTGCCACAACCACGCAGGACACAACATCTCATACTACAACTCCTGACGTAACAACCACGCCCGATACATCAGAGGAGACTACCACTACACCTATAACATCCGAAGACATCACCGAAACGACAACTACCCCTGTTTCGGAAAGCGAGGTTATAACATCACCGGACGAGCTGACCATTGACGATTATGAAATCGTTGATTACGAGGGTATGATGTATGCCAATGCCAGCCTGAATATTAGAGCTTTGCCCGATGCCGACAGCGACAGAGTTGGTAGATTTAAAGAAGGGGAAGAGGTATATATTACAGGCCTTGTTACCAACGGTTGGTACAGAGTTAAGTATGGAAATAACGAATATTTTGTCAACGGCAGATATTTGAGTGATACTTATGAGGTGGACGTTACTACCGAGGCTACAACTGTTGCCACCACAACACCCACAACTGTTACAACACCACCCACGACAACTACGTCTGCAACAACCACCGAACCCGATTATGAATATGAAATTGAAGATGATGAACCCAACATCATAATCGGTTCCAATTCATATAAAGCACTTAATTATGATACACAAAAGGCGTTCTGGTTTGCCTATCTCGATATCGATTCGATGCTTTTGAATGCTGACGAGTCTGAATTCAGAGCCTCTATTAAGGAGGCCATGACAAACGTTGCTTTGTTGGGTTGTAATACCGTCTACGTTCACGTAAGGGCATTTGGCGATGCTTATTACCGTTCGAACTATTATGCTTTCACCGCTGCTTACAGCGGCACAATGGGTATGGCACCTAACTATGACCCGCTTGAAATTATGATTGACGAGGCTCACAAGTCAGGCCTGTCGTTCCACGCATGGATTAACCCAATGCGTACAACAACCAAAAAGCGTTATAAGGAAATGAGCAACGATTACACACTTAAAAAGTGGTATAATAACGATTCTACAAACGGCACCTATCTTGTATACGATTCGAGCACCGAATATTATTGGCTCAGCCCTGCTTATCCTGCTGTGCGTGAGCTTATCTGCAACGGCATAGCCGAGCTTGTTTCTAACTATGACGTAGATGCTATCCATATCGACGACTATTTCTATCCAACAACTTCTTCAAGCTTCGATAAAGATGCATTTAAGGCGTCAGGTGCAAACGACCTTACAACATGGAGAAGGAATGTTGTAAGTCAGCTTGTGCGCGAAATGTATTCAACCGTTAAGGCATGCAACTCAAACGTTTTATTCGGCATTTCGCCTGCGGGTAATATCTCGAACAATACAGACAAATATTATGCCGATGTTATAACTTGGTGCTCAACAAAAGGTTATATGGACTACGTTGTCCCTCAGATATATTATAACTATGGGGACAAGCTTGCCTTTGAAACGGCTGTTATCGACTGGGCAAATCTTGTGACCGAGGATTCTATCGACCTTATTTGTGGTATTGCCGCCTATAAAGTCGGTACCACATCTGCTTGGAGCACAGGTGATGTTTTAAAACGCCAGACTGATGATATTGCATCGCTGAATCAATACAGCGGTGTTGCATATTACCGTTACGGTTCGGTATTCCTTGCTGACTCGGACGTTTCAAAACAAATGGACGAAGAGATTTCTAAGCTTATTATTTCTATTGCAATGTTTAATTAAGGAGATTTTGATGAAGCGATTTATATGTTTGTTGCTTGCTTTGGTTATAGTTATTGGCTCATTTTCAGAAGTGAGTCCGCTTTCGCTTGTCATTTTCTCGGACGAGCCTGTAAACGATGGCACAACTTCTGAAGAAGTTGATGTTAATGAGAATATAGCGACCGATTATTACTATGCTTTTCCCGACAGTATGAAAGCCACGGTTATTACTATCGGCTACGATTTCTTTACTGATAGCAGCCAGTCTGCCGAACAGACACAGACTGAAATTGACGAAATTCTTGCAAATTTCGACGAATATGGTTTGAACACAATTATTATCAACACAAGTTATAACGGTGTTATTTACTATGAAACAGATACACAGGTTTTCAGAAACGGCTCGCCGTTAACAATGTTAATCGAGTCTGCACGTGCGCATAATTTGTTTGTATATATCTCATTCGATTTTAATGATGCTCTTAATGCTAACGATATCGACGAGCTTAACCGTAAAATCGACCATCTTTCACGTTGCGCCCACA
>JAZSPX010000156.1:0-1713 GCA_045537675.1 Candidatus Faeciplasma sp.
AACTCTCGGGTCGGGGGCGGTATATCTCTGGCTGAGGTATCTTAAAGAGGCGCCAAGCTCGCCGTCGGGGCCGCCGAACTGGGTAATAATTACCTTTGCGGCTGCAGGGTCGGGTCTCTTAATATTTATGGGGTACTGAAGCTTTTTCTCATATTTCCACATAAATCATCTTACCTCCTTTGTCTGATCTTCCCAGGGCCATGGGTCGTTTACCCACTTCCAGCAGGTGTCGTTGCTGTCCGAAAGAATGGTAAGAGGGCCATACTTCGACTCGAATTCCTCGACAGCTTGTTTATAGAGTTCTTTATATTTCTTGTAATATGCCAAACCGCTTGCATTGTTTGGGTGAGTGTCTAAAAAGAGCGCAGCATCGGTAATTGCAAACGAATACATCTGCACGCGCTTCAAAAGTCGTTCTCTGTCGCTCATACTGTTCTCTCCCCTATAAACGGCTTATCAAGAGCCTCGAAAATCGTGCCTCTTTCAATTCCGACCTGCGGCTCATAAACATACTCCCATTTCTGGAAGGGTACATACATCATACCCAAAGGCGTTTCGGCAGGAAACGCCGTAGTCGGCTCACTTGCAAAGCAACAGCAAGCAGTACCCGTAGCGCCATTGGTACCCGTCATGCCGTTGGTGCCCGTCATACCATTGGTGCCGGTCATGCCGTTGGTACCGGTCATGCCGTTAGTGCCCGTAGCGCCGTTGGTGCCGGTTACCTGCGCAAATGAACCGATAAAATCATTGATGTTCATACACGTTCTCCTTATACATGTTTCAAAGCATAGCTTTGTACTAACATATTATGAGGTAGTCCGTGCGGGTGTTACAAACAAAAAATCCGCCCCAAAAGCAGGACGGATTTCATTAATTTTCTTATGTAACCGGCTGTTCGGCGGCCTTTTCCTCGGCTTCAATAGCATAGGCAGCTTCAATCTTCTTTAAAAGCTTAAGCATATCCTCGCTCTGGCGAGGTGTTTTTTTATAATTGCCCAAAGCAACCGCAATTTTTCTTGCGTGCTCTTTTTTGTGCTGGCGGAGGTATATAAGCCCTAAATACATGCCTGCCCAAACTCTTGTTTCAATGGGCTTGCATTCCAAAAGCGACTTAAAGCCTGCCTTAGCTTCGGCATAGTCACCCTCGGCATATTTAAGAAGCGCTTCGGTAAGTGTAACGTCGGACTTGTTCTTAAGCTTGCTTGTAAACGTCTCACCCAAATTAAGGGCTGCCTTTGCGCTTTCGGTGTCGCCCGTTAAAACAAACAAGCGTGCGTAAAGGTTGTAATAATTTGCGGCAAGCTTCGAATCGAAGCCGTCGAGGTCAATATCTCTTAAAACGGCGAAGGCGCTGTCATAGCATCTGCCGTCGCAATATTCTTTCGCAAGCAAAAGGTCGTTCTCTGCCGAAAGGCTTGTGCCCGAAAGCTTTAAGCGCTTTCTTTCAAGCAGGTCGAAATATTCCTTGCAATAGCCATATTTGCGCAGAACGCGTCTTGCTCTTTTGCGCTGGGCCTTAAGTGCGGCAAGAACTATCCAATAGATTATAAGTGCAAGCAAAACAACTGCAAGCATTATGCACGCAAGGCTTACAGCAAAGCTGAAGTTATCGGTTACGATTGCAGGAATCTGCCAGCCGAAGATCTCACCCTCCAACTTCAAATTGAAATCTAAGAAGGGCAGCAGGTCATATACCGTCTGCTCGGTGTAGAT
>JAZSPX010000105.1:0-2762 GCA_045537675.1 Candidatus Faeciplasma sp.
CATTTATACCGATATTCTTCCACACAAACAAAAGGTACAGCGGCAGAATATCGAAGAAGTCGGAAAGCCCCTGTATCTCGTAAAGAGCGTAATATGTATCTGTATTAAAGATCATCTGCCAGATGAAGATGATACTTGCTGTCGGCAAGACGTAGGGCATAACGAAAGCACTTTTTATAAACGACCATTTGCTTGAAAGCTTGACTAAGCCTAAAGACAGTATAAGTGCCAGCAAAACCACAAGCGTTACCGAAATAAGAGAGAAGATGACAGTATTTTTAAGTGCCATTAAAAAGAACTCGTTGGTTAAAACTGCTTTGTAGTTATCGAACCAGACGAACTTTTTGGTAAAGGTGTTTTCAATAAACGAGTAACCAATAGACTTAAAGAACGGCCAGGTATAGAACACTAAAAAGCCCACCAGTGCAGGAAGGCTTAACAAAAGGATTTTGCGTTTAAGGGTTTTGTGCATTTGTTATCCTCCCCTCTTTAATACTTCTCAACGACTTTCATGCCGTCGCTCAGCGGCTCGTCTGTTGAAATTACAAATATACCGTTAACATACTCCTCGAGCTGAATTTTAACGTAATCGGTAAAATAGCCTGAATCATCCGGTTCATATGAAACAAGCTTGCGGCGGGTAACTGTAAGTATCTCTGTCGAGAAGCCAATTTGCGATTCAACTGTGTAGACATATGCTCCGTCGTCCTCTAAAAAAACAGCACTTGCGGGCAGGTACATATCTTCATTCATTCGAAAAGCACGGTCAACCTCAACCTCGGGCTTCGTTGAATAGTACAAGCTTTCGCCAAAAAAGGTGAAGAAGATAATCACTAACGAGAAAGCTATCATTAAACCTAAAACAACCTTTTTCATATCTTCTTCACTCCTTATCGATCATTCAACATTACATTTACTGATTTTAGTATAACATGACGCTTTTTAACATTCAATAGATCTTCAGAAAATTAAACTGTTTTAAAAGAATATTAGGCTTATTCATTCAACCAGATATTAACCTGTCGCTGGTAATCATTCAGCTCGTCTTCGAGACTTACAAGTCCTTTAGCATAGTCGCTTCTTTCAGGGAAAACACAATGATATTCAAAGATAAAACCATCAGCAGCAATATCGTAAAAATCATTGAACACCAGCGATTCGGGTAAATAATCATTTGAATATGCCGATTTATCTTTAAGAAGGAATGTATATGTAGTTTGACCGCTTCTTATTTTCATGTGGTTCTGAGCAATTGCTTCAAGCGCCGCGATTGCAGCATCTTTTCTGTCGCTGTAAGGATTTATAAACGCAAACTCAACATAAACATAGTTGCCTGTTACACGATCCGAGATCCTCGGCATAGGTACAGCACGCCACTCTTGTGCAAATGTAGGACAATTAACTATGTCTGCATACTCATGGTATGTATAGAATCCCGTACTGAAAAGTGTTGTTTCGGGATAATAGTGTATAGTTCCGAACGGAATGGTTTTTCCCAGAACATCCGTTTTTTTGGGGTATCGCTCGTCATCGATGAAATTAGGATGTGTAAAAACGCTATGCTGTTGATTTTCATAATCGGTATATGTCCACAGTTCTGTAAAGAACCCTTTATACACATCAGTCGTAAAATCGAACACACCGTTTTCAAAATCGCAATAGTATTTACCATATTGCATATGCAAGCTATTGTATATTGCCTCTCCGTACTGAAAAACGTGTCTGTCAGTGCCGTGGTTTCTTGCAAGTTCCATAAAATCATCATAGTATAGAACGTCTTCTCTTTCAAAGCCTACTTCGGTTTGAGCTTCTATAGGATACACCATACCGTAAACATAGTTAGAAATCGGCATAAACACGTTTTTGCCGTCTTCGGTGCGACAAAACTCAGCAATATAGTCGAAACAGCTATTGTTAAAGTTATCAACAATTTCAGACTCTATAGGAGTGTATATTCCTTTATCCATCAAATATTTGGCTGTTGTTGGCGAGATGAAGTATACATCGGCATCACTGTCACCCGCAAGAAGTTTGAGAGTTATCTCTTCCTCGTTTAAAGTGCGATAATCAACCCTGACATCAGGTGCAAGACTTGAAAGCTTTGAAAAATCAATATGAGAAACAGAAATATTCGTTCCCGAAACGATTCTTGCATACTTTTTTCCGTTGGCGCCATAATTTGGTGTGTAGATAGATTCCAAACAACTTGTTAACTCGTTAAAATAAATAATATTTCCCTGATAAAATGCCATACTCGTCTCAGAGTACTGGCCCATATTATAGATGCCGGCATCAGAAACACAGATAGTAACATCTTCAGTATATAGCTGTTTGGAACACAAGTCGCCGTTGGCATTACCATAGTAGAACACACTATCCTCGAGGACGAATGTCGCAACAGCGCCTAGATCGGTCATGTCGCAAATGTAGATTGGCTCGCCATCTGTCGGTATCTCGTAAAGAGAATATACCTCTTCACGGTCAACAATCTCTTTGGTATATACGTACATCACGCCACCTGCAGAGCAATAGATACGCTGTTCTGTGCCAAGGTCGAGTTCCGTCGCTTCACCTGTTGCGAGGTCAACACGCATTAATTTGAGTGAGAACTTGTTGTTTTCATCGTAATGGTGCAGAGTAATAAGAGCGAAGCTGTCGTTGACTACCACGCAGTTTGCGCCTGTTCCGTCCATTTTCTCGCCAATTTGAGTCATGCCGCCCTTTAAGCCGCTATTGATTTGGTAAAGACAGCCGTTTGAAAC
>JAZSPX010000221.1:0-14203 GCA_045537675.1 Candidatus Faeciplasma sp.
TCAATCGTTGTTCCGCCCGGCGAGCATACGTTTATTTTAAGCTGCTCTGGGCTAACGTCGCTTTCAAGCACCATTTTTGCCGCACCCAAAACTGTTTGTGCGGCGAATTTTTTTGCCTGCTCCTCGGTCATGCCGTGGTCAACAACTGCTTTTGCAAGGCAGTCAATAAACATAAATGCATATGCAGGGCCCGAGCCGCTGACGCCTGTTACCGTGTGAATAAGCTCTTCCTCAACAACCTCGGCATATCCGAATGAAGAGAAAATTGCAACAATTTCGTCAAGTTCTTTGCTTAATACGTTTTTGTTTGCGCAAAGTGCGCTCATACCCTCGCCAACCATGGCAGGGGTGTTGGGCATTACACGCACGATCTTCTTATCCCCGCCAAAAAGCGCTTCAAGCGTAGCAATGGTTTTGCCTGCGCAGATAGATACCAAAACTGCGCCGTCTTTAACGCTTGCCTTCATTTCGTTTGCCAAAGTTTCAAGTCCGTTGGGCTTTGTTGCCAAAATAATAATATCAGCGCCGTTTGCGGCATCTGCACTGTGCTCAAAGGTTGCAACGCCTTTGTCGGCAAGAATGCTTCTGCACACTTCAGCCTTGTCGGCAGCCGAAATGTTTTCAGCAGTATATTTGCCGCTTGCAAGCATTCCCAAAACGATTGCACGGCCCATGTTGCCTGCACCCAAAAGTGCGATTTTTTTGTCGTTCATAATAATCAGCCTTTCTCGCTTCGAGCGCGCACCCCTCGCCTGACCTTCGGTCAGGCACGCCACACCTGCGGTGCGGCGCCCCACCCGCGGCAAAGCCGCGGGTGGGGTGGCGGGGTGCGCTCCGCCAAAGCTATGTAATTTATCCCTTGCTGACATTTTATCACATATCGGTTCACAAATAAAGCACCATGCTTAAATTTTAGCAATTATTTTCTAAAACTCATTGATTTTGTATCTCGTTTTTAGTACAATGTTATTGTATGTAATACCATACCATATAAGAAAGGACTTGAAAACATGGAACTTTACAAGGATAAAACTCAGTCTTGCGAAGCAAGAGCCAAGGACATCGTTTCCAAAATGACTGTGCTTGAAAGATGTGAGCAGTTAAAATATAACGCTCCCGCTATCGAGCGTTTGGGCGTGCCTGCCTATAACTGGTGGAACGAAGGCCTTCACGGCGTTGCACGTGCAGGTGTTGCAACAATGTTCCCCCAGGCAATCGGTCTTGCCGCTTCGTTTAACGAAGACCTTTTGGAAGAAGTTGCAAACGTCATTTCGGTCGAGGCAAGAGCAAAATACAACGACTATGCCGCCCACGGTGACAGAGACATTTATAAGGGCCTCACACTCTGGTCTCCCAACATTAACATCTTCCGTGACCCCCGTTGGGGCCGCGGCCACGAAACCTATGGCGAAGACCCTTACCTCACAACTCGCCTTGGCTGTGCTTTTGTAAGAGGTTTGCAGGGCAACGGTGAATACTTAAGAACCGCCGCCTGCGCTAAGCACTTTGCCGTTCACTCGGGACCCGAAGCTTTGCGCCACGAGTTTGACGCTGTTGCCGACAAGAAGGACTTAGAAGAAACATACCTTCCCGCATTCGAGGCTTTGGTTAAAGAAGCCAAGGTAGAAAGCGTTATGGGCGCTTACAACCGCACTAATGGCGAGCCTTGCTGTGGCTCCGAATTCTTAAGCGGCAAGCTTAAAGAATGGGGCTTCGACGGTTACTTCGTATCAGACTGCTGGGCTATTGCCGACTTCCACACCCGTCATCACGTAACCGCCAACGCTGTCGAATCGGTTGCACTTGCACTTAAGAACGGTTGCGACGTTAACTGCGGCAATACATACCTCCACCTTTACAAGGCCTATGAAGAAGGCATCGTTACCGAAGAGGAAATCACCGCAGCTTGCGAACACCTCTTCAGAACAAGATTCCGCCTTGGCATGTTTGACGAAACCGAATTCGACGGACTTAACTATTTAGACGTTGAAACACCCGACAATCTTTCAGTAAGCCGCAAGGCTGCCGAAAGCGCTTGCGTTCTTTTAAAGAACGACGGCATCTTGCCTCTTGATAGATCAAAGATTAACACCATTGCCGTAATCGGCCCCAATGCTCAGAACATCGGCGCCCTCAACGGCAACTACCACGGCACCGCTTCCCGTTACGAAACCCTTCTCATGGGAATTCAGGACGAATTTGACGGCAGAGTCCTCTTCAGCGAGGGTTGCCACAAGTTTGCCGAAAAGACCGAAGGCTTGGCACTTCCTTACGACAGAGTAAGCGAAGCTGTAATCGTTGCAGAACGCTCTGACGTTGTTGTTTTGTGCTTGGGTCTTGATGAAACCATGGAAGGTGAAGAAGGCGATCCCGGTAACGCATACGCTTCCGGCGACAAGGGCGACCTTCGTTTGCCCAAGTCTCAGCGCAAGCTGTTAGAAGCCGTACTCGAAGTTGGCAAGCCCACCATCGTCATCGTTGCAAGCGGCTCGGCTCTTAACATCGAAACCGACAAGCCTAATGCTTTGTTGCAGGCATTCTACCCCGGTTCTGTCGGCGGCAAGGCAGTTGCCGATATCCTCTTTGGCAAGGTTTCTCCTTCGGGCAAGCTCCCCGTTACCTTCTATAAGGACATTAACGACCTTCCCGACTTCACCGATTACTGCATGCGTGAGCGCACCTACCGCTACGACGATGCCGCTAAGAATCAGGTCCTTTACCCCTTCGGCTACGGCCTTTCCTACGGCGACGTCAAGGTAACCTCTGCTTGCTGTGAGGTTGAAGGCGACACCGTTAAGGCAACCGTTACCCTTGTTAACAACGGCGCTTGCACCGCCGACGCTTTGCAGGTATACTTCAAGTCTACCTCGAAAGACGCTGTAAGAAACCACGCACTTTGCGCTGTTAAGAACGTAACCCTTGCCAACGGCGAGGAAAAGGTTGTAACCCTTGATATTCCCACCAAGTACTTGACAGTTGTTAACGACGACGGCGTAAGATACCTCGACAAGGACGCTAAGACCACCCTTTACTTCGGCACCTCTCAGCCTGACGAGCTTTCCTGCTCTCTTACCGGCAAGAGCTGTGTAGCCGTTGAAATCGCACTTTAATTTACTTTTTGGACTAAACGCTTCGCGGCGGCGAAATTGCCGCTGCGGAGCTTTTGCTTTAACACTATATTTTTAAAGAGAGGAACACTATGGACATTATTAAAAAGGGCACAAACCCCGTCATCAAGGGCGACTTCCCCGATATTGACGTTATAAGAGTTGACGACACCTACTATATGGTTTCAACCACCATGTACTTCATGCCCGGCGCTGTAATCATGCGCTCCTACGACCTTATCAACTGGGAATATTGCACCCACGTTTATGACAAGCTTGCCGACACCGACCGTGAAAACTTAACGGGCGACAAGCACGCCTATGGCAACGGCATGTGGGCACCCTGCATTCGCTATCACGACGGCATTTTCCACGTTATTTTCGCCGCTAACGATACACGCACTACCTATAACTTCACCGCTACCGACATTATGGGCCCGTGGACGATGAACACCATCGAAGGCTTCTTCCACGATTCTTCAGTTTTGTTCGATGATGACGGCAGGGTTTACATCGTTTCGGGCAACCGCAACATCAACATTACCGAGCTCGAGCCTGACCTTTCCAAGCCTAAGGAGGGGGGACTTAACAAGGTCATCATCCGTGACCACCCCAGAGCACCTTTGGGGCTTGAAGGCTCGCACATCTACAAAATCAACGGAAAATACTACATCTTCTTCATTCACTCAAGCTGGAAGAGATGGTTCAGATGCGAAGCCTGCTATATGTGCGAAACACTTGACGGTGTCTGGGCAGGCGGCGACGTTATCGAAAGTGACGTTGGCAACCTTGGCACATCCGGCGTGGCACAGGGCGGTATCGTAGATATGCCCAACGGTAACTGGGCAGGCGTTATCTTCAGCGACATCGGCGCAGCCGGCAGAATGCCCAACTTCGTTCCCATGCACTTCGACCCCAGAAGCGGCTTCCCCGTGTTCGATACCCCCACCTTAGAGGTCGAAAACTACTCGACCCGCCCCGATTATGAATACGCCCCCGTTTTCGTAAGCGATAACTTCAACTATCAGCCCGATGAAAACGGCAAGTTTAACCTTAACATGGCTTGGGAATTCAACCACAACCCCGTTAACACCCACTGGACAGTTAAGGACAACAATTTCATTATAAAGACCGAAAAGATTGCGCCCACCCTTGACCTTGCAAGAAACACACTCACCCAGCGCACAGCCTTCCCCAAGTGCGAGGCTGTTGTTACCGTTGATGCCACAGGCATTAACGACGGCGACTGTGCGGGTCTTGCTGTCATGCAGTTCCACTATGGCATGATTGGTGTTGCCAAGGAAGACGGCGAATATAAGCTTGTTATGCGTGCAAAAGCTACCGACGGCGAGTTTAAAGAGGTTGAGCACGAATACGACTCTATCCCTCTTGAAAGCGGAGTTGTTACCCTTAAGGCAACCTGCGAATTCGGCAGAGGAAAGGAATTCTGCGAATTCTGGTACTTAGCAGACAACGAATGGAAACAGCTTGGCACGAAGCACCATGTGCGCTTTGATTTGCGCCACTTCACAGGCTGCCGCTTCGGCCTTTACAACTACTCGACAAAGGAAACAGGCGGCGAAGCCAAGTTCAGCCGATTTGTTTACAACCTCGACTAAACCTTTTGAAAGGATAACCGCAGAATGAAAAACTCTACCCTTTGCTACATTGAGCGTGACGGTGCATATCTTATGCTCCACCGTGTCAAGAAGATCAACGACTGCAACCACGATAAGTGGATAGGCATCGGCGGCGGGATAGAGGAGGGGGAATCACCCCTTGACTGCATTCTGCGTGAAACAAGGGAAGAAACGGGCCTTACCCTCAGCAGCCCCTCATACCGTGGGCTTGTCACCTTTGTTTCTGATATCTACGAAACCGAGCAGATGCACGTTTTCACCTGCGCCGATTTCTCGGGCGAGCTTACCGACTGCGACGAAGGCACCCTTGAATGGGTGAAAAAGAGCGAGGTTTTAAACCTTCCCATCTGGGAGGGGGACAGGATTTTTCTGAACCTGATTTTTAAGCCCTGCCCCTTCTTTGCGCTTAAGCTTGTCTATAAAGGCGACGAGCTGGTTGAAGCCGTGCTCGACGGTAAAAAGATAAGATAATTAAAAAACTCCCCGAAATAATTTCGGGGAGTCGATTTTTTTGTTTATTACTTTGTCTTGTCGTCGCCTCTACCTTCAATGGCGTTCTTTGCAGTATATCTCTTAACGGACTTTTCGTTAATTTCAATATCATACTTGGCCAAAGTTTCGTTAATAAGCTTGGTGTAATCGCTGTCATAAATCTCAGCAATCAAAGAAGAACGATAGGTTTCATAAATATCGGTTCTTTCCAAAATGTCAAGGCGCTGAACCAGATAGAAGTTGATGTCGTCCTGAATAAGGCTGTATTCGCCGACCTTACAGTTGTTGAACACATATCCCACAAACTTTTCCGAGGGGTAGGTGCCGTCAACGTGCAAAAGGTTTTCGTTAAGATAGGGGTTGGCTTCTTCCTCAACCTCTGCTTCAACTGTCTCGTCATCAGCTTCTTCCTCGGCAGTTTCTTCTTCGGTTTCCTCAAGGCTTGCAAGATATTCGTTATATTCTTCAATAAGAGCGTTCATATCCTCGCCTGCGTTTGCTCTGTCCAAATAAGACTGTGCCAATGCAAGCTGTTCGTTCTTAACTGCTTCGTCAATGGCATCTTCAATGCTTTCGGCAAAGTTGAAGGTCATAAACTTAATTCTTGCATAGTCGTCTGCAAGGTAATCCTTAATGGTTTCTTCGGTTGTTCCCTTAACGCCGCCAACTTCATAATAAGCGTTGAATACCAAATCCTCTTTAACTCTCGAGGTAACGACCTTTCTTAAGGTCGATTCGGAAATGCCGATGTTTTCCAAAGATTCTCGGCTATCATTCCATGTGTTTCTTACCTGTGCCTTAATGTAAGCCTCATCTTCGGCATCAATTTCAAGGCCAAGCTCGTTGAACAAATGCTCAATAACAACATACTGTCTGCACATGTCAATTGCATACTGGTTGGTATAGTCCTCAACAGTGCCGTTGTCCAATTTTTCTTCAAGCAAGGACTGACCGTACATGTAAGCGTAGTAATAGTTCATATCCTGCTGAGCAAGTGTCATCACAGCTTCATAATAGCCCTGTGTCTGATAGTAAATATAAAGACCGCTGTTCAAAACAACATCGTCAGCCTTCATGATCCAAGTGGTGTCGCCGCAGCCTGCAAGCGAGAGTGCCATGCATGCAATAAGCAAAACAGTCACTAATTTTCTTAAAATAGACATTTAATTTACCATTCCTTCCTTTATGGGGAAAATCTAATCGCCGACAAATCAGCATACTAAAACATTATACAACATTTTAATTAAAATGTCTATACCTTTTTTAAAAAGAGGTTTATGTTACTCGGCAGGCTTTTCTTCGCCATAGGTGCTAAGGTAAACCCTTTCAAAAACAATGTTTTCGGCAGGCTGTTTGGTTTCAAGCACGGTTGTTGTGTTTATAGCCTCAAAAACGTCCCAGCCGTCATAAATCTGACCGAAAATCGTATATTCCCGTGAGAATGCAGGTATGCCGCCCTTTTCAGCAAAAACTCCGCCAAGCTTTTCGCCATACGAGCGCTTCAGTGCTTCCTCTGCCATGTAAGCGTCGTCAATATCGTTGACGAAAATCATCGACGACCCTGCATAATGCTTTTCAAAGGGCCAAATACCGCCGTCACCGATATAGGAAACCAGCGAGCCTGTAATGGGCCAGAGGTTATTTGAAATCTCAGCCTCTATCTGCGAAAGGTCAGAGCCTTCAACCTCGGCAGCGTTAGGGTCGGGCGTTTTTGTGCCGCCCAGCGAATATGCACCGTCAACAACAGCGCAGATATATGTGCCGTCATAATATCCCGATTCAACAAGGTTTGTAAAATAAGCATAGTAATTCGGTGTTTCATCGGGGTATAAAACAGCCTTCATCGTGCCAATGTTTGTTTCAAACACAACAACAGGTGCGTCGTCCAAAGGTGTTTCAAGCTGCAAGAAGTAAATCTCATCGGGTATTCCGGCAACGGGTGCGCCTGCAAGCCACACAAAAAGCATGAAAGCAAGAATTACAAAAATCGCAACCATCGAAATTCCGAAATATCTCGAAAATCCTTTCGAGCGTACCAATTCGCCGAATCTGTTCGGCTTCTTATATCCTTCGCTCATTTCAAAGTCCTTTCTTTTAAACCGTCGGCTTATACCAATAGGAATGGAAGCCGCACATATAAATCAAGCCACCCTTTGGTACCTGCGTAAGCGCGTTGTAAATGTTTATGTAATCTCCTGCGCCCGAACCGATGTTAAGCGCACCAAAAATGCCAAGCCAGTAAAGAGAGGGGAATATCAGTCCGATAACAAAGGGTATGAACCCGAAAACGATGCTGGGCAAAAGGCTCATGAAAACAAATCTTTTCTTTGTCATGTCCTCAAGTCCCAAAACAAACATTGCGCCCGCCTGCAGGTAAGAATACATATAAACGGTTTCTTTAAAGCAAAGTGCGTGCAAAAATTCATGAGGAACGACAACAAGCATCGGCAAAATACATGCTAAACACAACAGCCAGAAGTTGCCGTCTGCCAGATCCTCTTTAATATATCCAAACGTAGCAATACCCACGATTGCCAAAAAGACAACCGTTACAATCAGCGATACTCCGTTTGCAACAAGCATAAACTTCTTCGAGTCAGGCTCTTTAAACATCTGATAGTTTTCGGGGTGCTCACGCTGGGGTAGGGTGTTTTCATCGCCCGAATATTTTCCGTTAAAAACAAGTTTCATTTTCAAATTCCTCGCTTAAATCTTCTTAATAACTGTGCCCTGTCTTGTCTCCTCAACCGAGTAGCCAAGTGCAACGATCTTGTCTCTAAGCTCGTCAGCAAGCGCAAAGTTCTTTTCTTTTCTTGCGGCTTTTCTTTGTTCTGCCAAAGCTTTAATTTCCTCGGGCAGGTCGTCGCCTGTGTTGCCTGCAGCCTGCTTCTTTGCGCTTGCAACAAGGTTGATCTTAAGAACGCTGTCAAAGTCCTCAATAAGGGCAAGCTTTGTCTTTGCACTTGTGTCAGCCTTCAACACGTCATATAAAGCAGTTATCGCCAAAGATGTGTTAAGGTCGTTGTCCATAGCGTCGGTAAAGTTTTTCTTAAGGGCTGCAAACACGGCTTCGTCCATCTCGCCCTCTGCTCCAAGCAAGGGTATAATTCTTGCAACAAGCTTGTTATATGCAACCACTGCATTATCAAGGTTGTCATAAGAGAATACCAAGCCCTTGCGATAGTGAGAGTTAAGGCAGAAGAAGCGGTAAACGATAGGGTCATAGCCCTTAGATTCAAGTAATGAAACGGTCAAGAACTCGCCCTTTGATTTACTCATCTTTCCGCCCTCGGTGTTAAGGTGGTGAACGTGGAACCAGTTGTTGCACCACTTGTGGCCAAGGTATGCCTCGCTCTGTGCAATCTCGTTGGTGTGGTGGGGGAATGCGTTGTCAATTCCGCCGCAGTGAATGTCTAAATATTCACCGTTGTTTTTCATCGAAATGCAGGAGCATTCAATGTGCCAGCCGGGGTAACCAACACCCCACGGGCTATCCCACTTAAGCTCCTGGTCATCAAACTTCGATTTTGTAAACCACAAAACAAAGTCGGTCTTGTTTCTTTTGTTGTTATCAGCTTCAACACCCTCACGCACACCGACTGCCAAATCTTCCTCGTCAAAGTCGTTGAAAACGTAATACTTTTCAAGCTTCGAGGTGTCGAAATAGATGTTTCCGCCTGCTTCATAAGCATAGCCTTTTTCAATCAGCGCCGAAACCACTCTTATAAACTCGTCAATATATGTTGTTGCAGGCACAACGGTGTTGGGCTTTTTAATGTTAAGCTTTTCACAGTCTGCAAAGAAAGCGTCGGTATAGAACTTTGCAATCTCCATAACCGTCTTGTGCTCGCGCTTTGCGCCCTTAAGCATTTTGTCGTCGCCCTCGTCACCGTCCGAGGTGAGGTGCCCTACGTCGGTAATGTTCATTACACGGTTAACGTCATAGCCCGAATATACAAGGTATCTTTCTAAAATATCCTCCATAATATAGCTTCTTAAGTTGCCGATGTGCGCATAGTGGTAAACAGTAGGGCCGCAGGTATACATCGAAACCTTGCCTGCCTCGTTAGGCACAAATTCATCTTTGCTTCTTGTAAGGGTGTTATATAACTTCATGGTTTTATTTCTCCTTTAACTGTTTAACTTCTTTTTCAAGCTCTTCAATTCTCATAAGCTGTTTGCAAAGCTCCTGAGAAACAGGGTCGGGCATATGCACATGGTCGAGGTCCTGCGTCACCTTAACTCCGTTTCGTCTTACAACTCTTGCAGGTGCGCCAACCGCTGTCGAGTTATCTGGTATAGCCTCTAACACAACGGCATTGGCGGCAATTTTAACGTTGTCACCGATTTTAAACGGCCCTAAAACCTTTGCGCCGCAGCCAACCATTACGTTGTTGCCCAAGGTGGGGTGGCGCTTGCCCTTGCCCTTACCTGTACCGCCAAGGGTTACACCCTGATATAAAATGCAGTTGTCACCGATCTCGGCAGTCTCACCGATAACAACGCCTGTGCCGTGGTCGATGAAAAGACCCTTACCAATTGTCGCACCCGGGTGAATTTCAATGCCTGTCAAAAACTTTGCAAGCTGAGACAAAGCACGTGCGGCGGTGTAATATTTGTTTTTGTGAAGCTGGTGCGCTACCCTATACATCAACACAGCGTGCAGGCCCGAATATGTCAAAAGAATTTCAAACGTGCTTCTTGCTGCAGGGTCACGCTCTTTTACCGAGGCGACTTCTTCCTCTATCCTTTTTTTGATTTCATTAAAGTTCATTATATATTACCCTCCTGAAATGGGAATAAAAAAACCGCACACCTGTTCTTAACTGAACAAGGAGGCGGCAAAAGCTGCGGTTCCACTCCGATTTATCGCTTAAATAACCTTAACGCGGCAAACGCGGCGAGATACTTCACTTTTCCCTCTGCCGAGCTAACGGACGCACTTCACAAATATCCTCCTGCGTTGCTTTCAGCCAAACGGCAACACTCTCTTTAAAAAGGTTAAAATCTGCTACTCTTTCCGCTCATAGCTTCCATATCATATAAACATTATATGAAGTATAGCACAGTTGTGTGCGTTTGGCAAGCATAATTTTTTTGCTTGGGCGGCGTGCCGAAAAGCGCCGCCCGAAAGGGCGAGTGCAAAAGGCGTGCCGCCGCACCCACGGGCGCCACGCTGTATCACTCGCCTTCAGCTTCACGATACAGCACTTGCGCCCTCAGCTTAATCACACCAAAACAAATCCCCTCAGCTTTAAGCCAAGGGGATAGCATTTTTTACTTTGTGCCGAAAATTCTGTCGCCTGCGTCGCCCAGACCGGGAAGAATGTAGCAGTTTTCGTTAAGTCTGTCATCTAAGTTGCCGCAATAAACCTCAACGTCGGGGTGAGCTTCTGTCAAAGCCTTAAGTCCTTCGGGTGCAGCAATAATCGACATAAACTTAATCTGCTTGCCGCCGCGCTGTTTAATTAAAGAAATAGCGTCAACAGCCGAGCCGCCTGTTGCAAGCATGGGGTCTAAAACAACAATTGTTCTTTCTTCCAAGCTGTCGGGCAGCTTGCAGTAATACTCATGAGGAATATGAGTCACCTCGTCACGGTACATACCAATGTGACCTACCTTGGCGGTAGGGTCCAAAGCCAGAATGCCGTTTACCATGCCAAGGCCTGCACGCAAAATGGGCACGATTGCAAGCTTCTTGCCTGTTATCATCGGCACCATGGTCTTCATTAAAGGTGTCTCAACCTCTACAAGCTCGGTAGTCATGTCGCGCAAAGCTTCATAACCCATCAAGGTTGCAATTTCTTCAATCAGAATTCTGAAGTCGCGGGTGCCGGTGTTCTTATCTCTTAATAACGAGATTTTGTGCTTAATCAAGGGGTGATCGAAAATTGTTACGTTAGCCATAACCCTACTCCTTTTTTATATATAAATGTAGAAAAATATCGCTATTTATATTTTATCACCGAGCAATATTATTTGCAATAGTATTTTAAGCCTTTAACAAACAAATATCGTGTTGCAAGCTTGTGCATTTTGTGGTAAACTGTTACTATGTTATTTTTCGGGAGGTTTTGGCTTAACCATGAAAAAGAAGTTCAAATGGCTTATTGCAGGTGCCGTTACCGCCGCACTCATCGGCGGCTATTGCATCTGGCAGAACGAGGACATCGGCGTAAGCTATTATTCATATACATCAGAAAAAATAGGAGAGGATTTGAACGGCTATAAAATCGTCCACATCTCCGACCTGCACAACAAAGAATTCGGCAAAGACAGCTCCCGCCTTATTTCTCTAATTTCGGCGCAAAACCCCGACATGATAATAATTTCGGGAGATTTAGTAGACTCTCGCCGCACCGATATTGAAGCGGCGCTAACCTTTGTTTCCAAAGCTGTTAAAATCGCACCGGTTTACTATTCAACCGGCAACCACGAGGAGCGCTTTGACGAAAACACCATGGCATACTGGCTTTCAAGTCTTGAAGAAATCGGCGTGACCGTTTAGAAAACGAAACCGAAACAGTCTATGTAAACAACGAAAGCTTTGTTATTTACGGCTTAAAAGACGGCTCTGAATGGGACGTGTCCGACGTTTTCGGTGAAACCGACAAGCTAAAGCTTATGATAGCCCACAAGCCTCATTTCATTGAAAGATACAGCTCGTGGGAGCCCGACCTTGTTTTCTCGGGCCACGTTCACGGCGGACAGATAAGAATTCCCTTCCTTGGCGGTCTGCTTTCGTCCGAGCGTATTCTTTTCCCCAAATACTCCGAGGGTGTTCACAAAGTAAATAACACCACTCTTGTCATCAGCCGCGGACTTGGCAACAGCATAATCCCTGTCAGAATCAACAACCGCCCCGAGCTTGTGGTTGTAACCCTTGAATCTGAATAATATGTAACTTTTACACAAAGTGTCGGCAAAGTTGTCGACACTTTTTTATTGCCTTGTTTGTTGACAAAATGTGCTTTAAAGCGTATAATTGTATTCAGGCTAAATACACTTGTGTTTTTCCCAAACACTCACGCCATATTCAATGAAACGGAGAAGGACATGAACGACTCGAAATTTGTTGTTGTAAGCACCGACGTGTTGCCCGAGGTTATTTTAAAGGTGTTAGAGGCTAAAAGGCTCATCGCCCAGGGCGTGTGCCGCACCTCGACAGAAGCCTGCAAAATGGCAGACGTTTCGCGCTCGGCTTATTATAAATATAAAGACAGCGTATATCTTCATTCAGAGAAGATTTCCCGCCGTGTGGTGACCTATCACTTCCTTCTTTTAGACCAGGCGGGAGTTCTGAGCGAGGTTTTGACCTCGTTATATAAAAACAAGGCAAACGTTCTAACCATCAACCAAAGCATGCCCATCGACTCGGCAGCAACCGTGACCATAACCGTCAGGTTCGACGAAGCCGATGCCGACCCCGAAGCGGTAAGAGAGCTTTTGGAAAAGACGCAAGGCGTTGCAAAGGTAAGAATTCTAACCACGGCAGAAACCCACCATGCCGATGAATAAATATATTTCGAAACGGAGAACAAGAATATGTCAGTAACAAAAATTGCCGTAATGGGCTTCGGCGTTGTCGGCTCGGGCACGGTTGAACTTTTCTATAAAAACAAGGATATGATTGAAAAACGCTGCGGCCACGAAATGGATATCAAGTATATCCTCGACCTGCGTGATTTCCCCGACAGCCCCTTTGCAGACAAGCTTACCAAGAATTTTGACGACATTTTAAACGATGACGAGGTCAAGGTCGTTTGCGAGCTTATGGGCGGCAAAACCTTCGCTTATGACTATACAAAGCGCCTGCTTGAAAAGGGCAAGAGCGTTGTAACCTCGAACAAAGAACTTGTTGCCGCCTATGGCGACGAGCTTATTGCCACCGCTAAAGCAAACGGCTGCAACTATTTCTTCGAGGCATCGGTTGGCGGCGGTATACCGATTATCCGTCCTCTCCACCAGTGTCTTGCAGGCAACAAGGTTGAAAAGATTGCAGGTATTTTGAACGGCACCACAAACTTCATCTTAACCAAGATGATCTACGACCAGCTTTCGTTCGACGACGCACTTAAAATGGCGCAGGAGCTTGGTTATGCCGAGCGTGACCCCTCTGCCGACGTTGACGGCTTCGACCCCTGCCGCAAGCTTTGCATTTTGGGCTCGCTTGCATTCGGCAAGCACATCTACCCCGAATATATCCACTGCTCGGGCATTCGCACCATCTCGCTCGACGACGTTGAATATGCCGCAAACGCAGGCTATAACATCAAGCTCATCGGCCTGATCGAGGATACCGGCGACGGCTTGGTTGCAACGGTTTGCCCTCGTTTGGTGCCTGTCAGCAACCCTCTTGCCAGCGTTAACGACGTTAACAACGCAATTTTGGTAACCTGCGACGCTTTGGGTGACGCTTTGTTCATCGGCAAGGGCGCAGGCAAATTCCCCACAGCCTCGGCTGTTGTCGGCGATATTATCGATGCTGTTAAGCACCAAAGCGCTGACATCTGCTCGCTCACATGGCAGCCCAGTAACGATAACAGCTTTATCAAGCACTATAAGCAGGATAAGGTTAGGGTATATGTAAGAGTTCAGGCACAAAACGCCGACGACCTTAAGAACTATATCACAAACCTCTTCGGTTTTGTCGATTTCATTCCCAGAAAGTACCGCTCGAGCGATGAGCTTGCGTTCATCACCCCCGACATCGTAGAGACCGAGATCGATAAGAGCCTTGCGCTCCTTGCCGAAAAGGCAACCGTTAAAAAGAAGATTCGACTCCTTTAATTAAAGTAACCCGACCGTCAATTATTTGGCGGTCGGGCTTTTGTTTGAAAGAAAAATGACCGCCTTTTCAGACGGTCACGTTTTATTATTCTGCGCCCTGTTCAACTTCGGGTTCGTCCTTCGCCTCAACAAACGAGGAATCATCCTCCATCAGCTTAAATTCAATCTCGAAGT
>JAZSPX010000135.1:0-3748 GCA_045537675.1 Candidatus Faeciplasma sp.
GACAAGACAATGGCACCTGCTGCGACCGACGCTGCAATGAGTCTGGCACAGGCAAAGGTTGCAGCCGCCGTCAGCGGTGTTGTCACCCCGGGCGAGGACGCTGTGAGCGAAGCCGACGAGCTTGTTATTACCACCCAAGGACTTGCCGAGGAGTATCCCAAGTATTATTCCTCGATGGTAAACCTTATTAAAAACAGCGAGTCAAGAGTTAAAGCCCTTAACGGCGAAACTAAATCTAAGTAATTGTTAGCATAAAAGTTCAAGCATTTGAACTAAATTAAAGTAATTGTAGCATAAAAATAAAAACATTTCAACGCTCTTGCAAAATTGCAGGAGCGTTTAATATTTCAATTCGAGTAAAACTCGAATTGAAATATGGAAAAACCGCTTTTGCGGACTCACGCCCGTAAATTCGACTTCGTCGAACCGCGCTTTTTCCATAGTTAATCCGAGCGAAGCAAGGATTTACTATTTTAATCCGAGCAAAGCGAGCATTTACTATTTGACTTTAATGTGTGAATAGATTATAATGTTATCATCGCATACTATTTATATATTGACATAGATATGAACCCGGAGGTATAAAATGGGACTTTTTGAGAAAATTTTCGGCACCTATTCCGACCGTGAGCTTAAAAGAATAGAGCCGATTAAGAACAAGGTTTTAGAGCTTGAGCCTAAATATTCGTCGATGTCCGACGCTGACCTTAGAGCGCAGACTGCCGCTTTTAAAGAAAGGATAGCCGCAGGCGAGACTTTGGACGACATTATGCCCGAGGCTTTGGCTGTCTGCCGAGAGGCGGCTTTCAGAGTGCTTGGCAAAAAAGCATATCCTGTTCAGGTTATCGGTGCAATCGTTTTGCACCAGGGCAGAATTGCCGAAATGAAAACGGGTGAAGGTAAGACCCTCACTGCATGTTTGGCGTCATATTTAAATGCACTTTCGGGCAAGGGTGTGCACGTTGTTACCGTCAACGACTATTTAGCAAAATTCCAGTCCGAGGAAATGGGCAGGGTATACCGCTTTTTGGGCCTTACCATCGGCTGCATTCTGCACCATTTGAATAACGAAGAACGCCGAGAGGCATATGCCTGCGACATTACCTATGGCACAAACAACGAATTCGGCTTTGACTATCTGCGTGACAACATGGTCTCTTATAAAAAGGATATGGTTCAGCGCGGCCACGCATTTGCCATCGTCGACGAAGTTGACTCGATTTTAATCGACGAAGCAAGAACGCCTTTAATCATCTCGGGCAGAGGGGATAAGTCCACCGACCTTTACGTAACAGCCGACAAGTTTGCAAAAAGGCTTAAACGCTCGGTCGTTGTTGAAATGGAATCGAAGGTTGACGCCGACGAGGTTTCGGATGGCGACTATTTAGTTGACGAAAAGGCACGTTCGGCAACCCTAACAAAATCGGGCATTGCCAAGGCAGAAGCCGCCTTTGGCGTTGAAAACCTCTCTGACCCCGAAAACGCAACCCTTTTGCACCACATTAATCAGGCAATTAAGGCAAACGGTGTTATGAAGCGCGACATTAACTACGTTGTTAAAGACGGCGAGGTTATTATTGTTGACGAATTCACCGGCAGACTTATGTATGGCCGCCGTTACAGCGACGGTTTGCACCAGGCCATTGAAGCCAAAGAAAACGTTAAGGTCGCTCACGAATCGAAGACTATAGCAACCATCACCTTCCAGAACTACTTTAGATTATATAAAAAGCTTTCGGGCATGACGGGTACTGCCGCAACCGAAGAGGACGAATTCCGCGAGATCTACCGCTTAGACGTCGTAGTAATTCCCACCAACCGCCCAATGATTCGACTTGACCACCCCGACGTGGTTTATAAGACAGAAAAGGCCAAGTTCGGGGCTGTTATTGACGAGATTGCACGCTGCCACGAAAAAGGCCAGCCGGTGCTTGTCGGCACAGTTTCGATTGAAAAGAGCGAGCTTTTGTCGGCAATGTTAAAGCGCAAGGGCATTCCTCACCAGGTTTTGAACGCTAAGCACCACGAGCGTGAAGCACAGATCGTTGCACAGGCAGGTCAGCTTGGCGCCGTAACCATTGCCACCAACATGGCAGGCCGCGGTACCGACATTATGCTTGGCGGTAACGCCGAGTTCTTGGCCCGTGCCGAGCTTTTGCAGCTTGGCTTTGATGAAACGCTGATGTATGACATCACCGGCTTTGCCGAGACTGATAACGAACAGATTTTAGAGGGCAGACGCACCTATAACGAGCTTTTGGCTAAGCACGGCGATATTGTGAGGGAAAAAGCCACAGCAGTTAAAGAAGCAGGCGGCTTATATATCATCGGTACCGAGCGCCACGAGTCAAGACGTATCGACAACCAGTTAAGAGGTCGTTCGGGACGACAGGGCGACGAGGGAGAAAGCCGATTCTTCCTCTCGCTTGAAGACGATTTGATGAGACTTTTCGGCGGCGACAGAATCACCACCATCATGGACACCATGAACGTTGCCGAGGATATACCCTTGGAATCGAAGATGCTTACAAGCGTAATCGAATCCTCTCAGAGAAAGGTTGAAGGCAGAAACTTCAACATCCGTAAGAACGTTTTGAACTATGACGACGTTATGAACGCCCAGCGTGAGATTATTTACGGCCAGCGTGCTAAGGTTTTGGACGGCGAGGACATCAAGGATTATATTACAAAGATGATAAGAGACTTTGTTGTCAACAGCTTTGAAACCTATTGCCCGGGCGACAACGAAGAAGGCTGGAACTTTGCCGGCCTGCGCGAGCATTTCTCGGACCTCTTTACCGTTGAAAACGACTTCAACTTCACCGTTCGTGAGCTTGATAACCTTGATAAATCTGACATAGTTGACATGGCGACCGAGGCTGCCATGAAGAAATATGAAGAAAAGGAAGCCGAGCTTACGCCTGCAATTATGCGCGAGGTTGAAAGAGCCGCACTTTTGCGTGTTGTTGACACCAAGTGGATGCAGCACATCGACGACATGGCAGAGCTTAAGCGAGGAATTGCGCTTCGTTCCTACAGCGGTAAAGACCCTGTTGTTGCTTACCGATTTGAAGGCTTTGAAATGTTCGACGAAATGGTAGCATCCATCTGCGAGGACACCGTTAGAATGCTTTACCACGTTCGCTTGCAGAAAAACGAGGAAGTCAAGCGTGAGCAGGTTTTAAAGCCCGATAACACAGCTTCCGACGGCTCGGTTTCGGCAACAAGAAGAAACACAGGCAAGGTTGGCAGAAACGACCCTTGCCCCTGCGGCAGCGGCAAGAAGTATAAGAAATGTTGCGGCGAATAGAAATGTTCGCAAATGCGAACATTTCTATTGAAAAATGCCTTCGAGGTTCGAGAAACCTCGATTTTGCAAAGCAAAACCGGCATTTTTCGTTACCTACCGTTCAGAAGAAAAGAGACTTACGAAGCGTGAACTATTGAAAAACAGCTGTCGGAGTTTTTGTGAAATGTTTTGAAAATGTCGGTGCGTTTACGCACGAAGAGCAACGCTCTGAGAGACATTTTATATGCCGGCAAAGCAATTTTTAGCTTTAGACTTATTTTGCGCCGGCATTGGCACCGCTGTTTTTCAACTGCCTTCGGTTTATATAGTTTAAACGAAAACGAGATTAGTAAGTGCTACATGGGTATAGGCAAATTACATTCACATAAGTTAACATCATAAAGGGGAAACAACAATGAAATTCAACACAGCTTTTCGCTCGGCAGATATTTTGCTTCC
>JAZSPX010000145.1:0-1989 GCA_045537675.1 Candidatus Faeciplasma sp.
CCGGCCGAGGTTGTTGAAGAGCTTAAGGCACTTATTGCCGAGCTTCAGCCGTTCGAGGAGATTGTTGAAACCGTTGCAGGCTGCACCATCACAAGCCACTGCGGCCCCGACTGCTTGGGCGTATTGTTCTTTACAAAGTAATAGATAACGAAAAAGTCCCCTTTTTCAGGGGACTTTTGTTATGTAGAGAACTAAATGCGTCTTGCTTTTTCCGAAACGATGCTGCCATCTATGCTGATGTAGTGGCGGGCGGTGCCGAAAATTACGCCTGCTTCCACGGTGTGACCACCAAGGTAAGCGCAAAGGTTGTTTGTATAAATTAGATTCATCGCCATTTCAGCATATACATAGTTATCAATTACAAGCTGATACATCTTTTTTGTTGAACGCAGGCTGACAGCGTGACCGTCCAGCTCATAGTCAGCCCATGTGCGGGTTTTTTCGGTTTCGTCAACAAGTCTTAAGGGCACAGTGTCGGCAATTGGCTCGGCGTTCGGTTCGGGGGTTGCAGAAGAAGTGCTTTCATCGGGCAGCTTTTTAAGCTTAACACCGTTTATAACGCCCACAACAAGGTAGTAAAGCACCCATGCGTGGAATATAACGTCTGCGATTCCGCTGAAGTCTTTCATTAAAATATATAACAAAGCCATGAATGCGGTATCGGCTGTAAACATGATAAGTGCGACGATAAGCCATGCATAATGTTTTTTACTTAATAGCCAGCAGACGAAATAGGCAACGATGCAGATAACCGCAAAGGTCATTGCGATAATCATAATCGGGCTCGATTCTGCTGCAACACCTACTGCCGCAACAAAATAAGGCACGGTTGCCGAGAAAAGGAACATTGTGTTCGATTTAAAAAGAAGCAAAGCAAGGTTTACGACGGTGAACACAACCACCAAAATAAGGTTCTTTCTCGAATTTTCATATTTGGCGGCGGCTATTGTTTTTTCGTTTTGCGGTTTGGGTACAATTGGCATATACTAAATCCTCCCTGCAATTTTAAATTGTGACATTTAATGCCACACCCTTATCTTACCTTATTTTAAATATAATTTCAATAGGGTTGTTTGTTTTCCCTGTTGATTTAACATTTGCATTTTTCGACAGGTTGTGTTATACTTTGCGTATGTGAAAAGTAATATACTTTAATAATACATACCGAAAGGATGGTTGCCATGGCGCCGAAGCCGTTTGACACCAAGCGAAAAGTTCAAAAACCCTGGCCTGTATTAATGCCTATCGAGTGGGGCGGTACAGTGCTTTGGGCTGCAAAGCACCAAGTTGAAAAAATTAATTGCGAGGGGTTGAAGCCCCCATATCTCATTCTTTGCAATCACGCATCCTTTGTCGATTTCCCAATGGTCGTTAAGGCAATTTTCCCTCAGCGCTGCACATGGGTAATTTCTATTGAGGAGTTTATTGGCAAGGAATGGCTTATGAGAGGAATCGGCGGCATTTATAAGCGCAAGTTCACCGCCGACATGGCAGTTGTGCGCCACATTCTGACCTCGTTGACAAGATATAAGATAAACTGCGCCATTTACCCCGAAGCAAGATTTGCGCTTTGCGGCATTAACGAGCAGATCGACAACGCTTTGGGCAAGCTTGCAAAGACCGCAAAGGTGCCTGTTGTTGCGTTTATTCAGCACGGCAACTTCTTGCAGTCGCCCCAGTGGAACAAGCACCCCTACCGCAAGCTTAAGATCAAGGGCGAGTTTAAACAGATAGTCACCCGCGAGGAGGTTGCAACCCTCTCGGCAGATGAAATTCAGAAGAGAATAGAAAAAGAATTCCATTACGACGACTATGCTTGGCAGTTGGAAAACAAAATTAAAATCACCTGCGACAAGCGTGCGCACAACATTCACAAGGTGCTTTATCAGTGCCCTGTCTGCGGCACCGAGTTCGAGACAGATTCGAAGGACACAAAAATCTGGTGCAACCACTGCCACGCCGAATGGGAGATGAACGAATATGGCCAGC
>JAZSPX010000208.1:0-5627 GCA_045537675.1 Candidatus Faeciplasma sp.
TGTGAAGCAGGCGAGCTTTTCAGAGCAATATTCCAGGGCAAACCTTGGGAAGAACTTTTAGAGATTTCTAAGTTCTATGACTATCTTGAAATTCAGCCGATTGAAAACAACGCTTTCATGCTTCGTGACGGCAGTGTTTCAAGCGAGGAAGAGCTGCGCAACTTAAACCGCACAATCGTTAAGCTTGGCGAAGAGCTTGGCAAACCTGTTGTCGCAACGGGTGACGTTCACTTCTTGAATAAAGAAGACTCCATTTTCAGAAGTATCTTGACCTCTGTTGCCTATGAAGATGCCGATTTGCAGGCACCGCTGTATTTAAAAACTACCAACGAAATGCTTGAGGACTTTGCTTATTTGGGCGAGGAAAAAGCGTATGAAGTAGTTGTTACCAATTCAAACCTCATTGCTGATATGATCGACCCCGAGGTTCGTGCTTTCCCTAAAGGTACGTTTACTCCTCATATCGACGGGGCTGATGAAGAACTTACAGAAATTTGCTGGCGCCGAGCTAAAGAGATCTACGGCGACCCGATTCCCGAGGTTGTTAGCACCCGACTCGACAGGGAACTTACGTCGATCATCAAGCACGGCTTTGCAGTTTTATATGTTATTGCAAAGCGTCTGGTTGCCAACTCGGTCGAACACGGCTATCAGGTTGGCTCCCGTGGCTCGGTTGGCTCGTCTTTTGTTGCTTCAATGTCCGGAATTTCCGAGGTTAATCCTCTCATTCCTCACTATGTATGTCCCGAATGTAAGCATTCCGAATTCTTCACCAAGGGCGAATACGGCTCCGGCTTCGATCTGCCTCCCAAAGCGTGCCCCAAGTGCGGAACTGACATGCACCGTGACGGACACGATATCCCGTTCGAAACCTTCCTGGGCTTTAACGGCGATAAATCGCCCGATATCGACCTTAACTTCTCGGGCGACTATCAGGCAAGCGCACACAAATATACCGAAGAGCTTTTTGGCGCAGATAATGTGTTTAAAGCGGTCACATTTTCGGGTGTTCCCGATAACACTGCATACGGCTACGTAATGAAATACCTCGAAGAACGAGGCAGAACTGTCCACCCGGCCGAGGTTACACGTCTTGCCAAGGGCTGTATAGGCATTAAGCGCACAACGGGTCAGCACCCCGGCGGCATGGTAGTTATACCAAGCGATAAAGAGGTTTATGACTTTACCCCAGTTCAACACCCTGCCGATAAAGTGGACTCGGACATTGTCACCACCCACTTCGATTTCAACTCGCTTCACGATACGATTTTGAAGCTCGACGAGCTTGGACACGATGTGCCGACACTTTATAAGTACTTAGAGGATATGACGGGTACAGACATCACCAAAACACCAATGAGCGACCCTGCTGTATATTCGTTGTTCACCTCTACCGAGGCGTTGGGTGTAACCCCTGAAGATATCGACAGTAAAACGGGTACTCTCGGCATTCCCGAAATGGGCACGCCTTTCGTACGTGGAATGCTAATGGACGCTCAGCCTAAGACGTTTTCTGACCTTTTGCAGATTTCAGGCCTTTCTCACGGAACTGACGTTTGGCTTGGCAATGCGCAGGAGCTTATTAAAAACGGCACCTGCACAATCGACCAGGTTATCGGTACCCGTGACAGTATTATGACGTATCTTATCTATCATGGCGTCGATCCCAGCTTGTCGTTTAAGATAATGGAGATCGTCCGTAAGGGCAAAGCTCCAAAACAGCTGACCGACGAAATGAAGCAGACCATGCGTGACCATGACGTTCCCGAATGGTATATCGACAGCTGCATGAAGATCAAATACATGTTCCCCAAAGCACACGCCGCGGCTTATGTTACCGCCGCAATACGCCTTGCGTGGTATAAGGTTCATAAACCTCTTGAATTCTATGCCGCACTATTTACTGTACGAGGGGACGACTTTGACGCTGAAGCCGCTTCCAGAGGTAAACTTGCAACACGATATAAGCTTGACGAATATAAGCAAAAGGGTAATGACCGCTCCGATAAGGAAGACGGCGTTTACGAAATGCTTATGATAATTAACGAAATGCTTTCACGAGGCTATGAATTTTTGCCGATAGATATTTATAAATCGCACGCAACTATTTATAAGATCGAGGACGGAAAGCTCCGTCTGCCGTTTGTTTCAATGAGCGGTGTCGGTGAAAATGCTGCCAAGGCACTTTATAAGTGTGCCCAAAGCGGCGACTTCATCTCGGTCGAGGAGTTCCAAAACTCCGCAGGCGTATCAAAAACCGTTATCGAACAGCTTCAAAGCCTCGGCGCTTTCGGAGATATGCCCTTAACTTCACAAATGACTCTGTTTTAAGCTTAAATTCAGTCACTAAACCTGTCAATGCTGAATAATATGTAGAGAAGTTTTAAACTTTAATACTTATTAGGAGGATTTATATGGCTGAATTCGGTACAAATCCCTATGGCTTTAAAGAAGCAGTCACAATCGAAGCCGAGCGTATTTTCGACAGTTGCTCGGACAGAGATTGTCTTGAAGATCTTGAAGTCGTGTTTGCCGATCCTGCGTCAGCAGAACTCGTAAACGAAGCAACATATGTCAAAGCAAGATGCGCTGAAATTACAAGCGTGTTCTTCCAGGTAGAGCCCATTCCTTTTAACTGCGGTTTCTTCGCTGTCGATCTTACTTACACCTTTAACATTACGGTAGAGGTAAGCGACGGTGTCAACAGCCCGGCACAGGCTGTTACAGGTACTGCAACATTCACCAAAAAGGTCATTCTCTACGGCTCGGATGGCGGCACCAAATATTTCTCATCTGCCGATAACGGAGCTGTAAACATCACAAACTGCAACACCGCAAACCTGCCAAAGGCTTCAGTTTCGGTTGCAGACCCGATTGTTTTGGGATTAAAACTTGTAACCTATCCAATGCATACCTGCTGTACAGACCCCACTTGTGAACAGGTCGTAACTGTTCCGCAGTTTAAACGCCTTGCTATCACTCTTGGTCTATTCTCGATCGTATCTCTTTCAAGAAGAGTTCCCGTAATGGTTCCTGCGTTCGACTTCATCGTTCCCAAGGATTGCTCCTGCTCTCAGTCCTCGACCACTGAAAGCCCTTGCGAGCTGTTTGAAAAGATCACATTCCCCACAAACGAATTCTTCCCCAAAAGCCTTGAAGATGCAACAAGCGGTTGCACATCCTGCGGTTAAAACCAAAGCAATAATAATTAACCCGCCTCGGTCATATTATTGACCGAGGTGAGTTTATGAATTACACATTGTCAGAGCTTAAAAATAAAGAGGTCGTCGACCTTAAATCGGGAGCAATGCTTGGCAGGGTAGACGATGTCGAAATAGGGGAGGATTCAAGCGTCCACTCGATGATAGTATATGGCAGACCTAAGCTGTTTGGATTTTTAGGCAGAGATCAGGACCTTGTCATCGATTACAGGGACATTAGTCTTATAGGTCGTGATACTATTTTAATATCGAGCAACTTCTTGTATGACCGCACAATAGATACACATAATAAAGACAAATTTTTGTTAAAATAATCACCCAAAAACACTTGCATTTACAAACAAATGGTGATATAATATTACCGCAATTCGCACGTTTGGGTCTTGCTGTGGTTCCCGAGAGGTTTTTCGGGTGAAGGCAAGTTAACCCGAGCGGAGGGTTAGTAAAAAATAAAAACCAAATAGGAGGTTACTACAATGGCTGTAGTATCAATGAAGCAGCTTCTTGAAGCCGGTGTACATTTTGGTCACCAGACAAGAAGATGGAACCCGAAGATGGCACCTTACATCTTCACAGAAAGAAACGGAATTTACATTATCGACCTTCAGAAGACCGTTAAGAAGCTCGACGAAGCTTATAACTTCGTTAAGGAAGTTTCTGCTAACGGCGGCGAAGTACCCTTTGTAGGTACTAAGAAGCAGGCTGGCGATTCCGTTAAGGAAGAAGCTCTCAGAGCAAACGCACACTATGTAAACGCAAGATGGCTTGGCGGTATGATGACTAACTACAAGACCATCCAGAAGAGAATTGCTCGTTTAGAGCAGCTCCACAAGATGGCTGAAGACGGCACATTCGAACTCCTTCCCAAGAAGGAAGTTGCTCAGCTTTCTTTGGAAATCGAAAAGCTTGAAAAGTACCTCGGCGGTATCAAGAACATGTCCAAGCTCCCCGCAGCTTTGTTCATCGTTGACCCCAAGAGAGAAAAGATTGCAGTTGCTGAAGCTAAGAAGCTTGGTATCCCCGTAGTAGCAATCGTTGACACTAACTGTGACCCTGACGAAGTTGACTATGTAATCCCCGGCAACGACGACGCTATCAGAGCAGTTAAGCTCATTTCCGGCGCTATCGCTGACGCTATCATCGAAGGCAGACAGGGCGAAACTGTTGCTATCGAAGAAACCACCGAAGAAGCTCCTGTAGAAGAATAATTCGAAATTTTCAGGGCAGGCGCAAAACCTGCCCTAATCCAAAATAAAACTTTAATTTTGAAAGGAATGTTCATATTATGGCTAATATCACAGCTAAGGACGTATCCGCTCTCCGTGAGAGAACCGGCGTAGGTATGATGGACTGCAAAAAGGCACTCGTAGAAGCTAACGGCGACTTCGAAGCTGCTATCGTTTTGCTTCGTGAAAAGGGACTTGCTACCCAGGCTAAGAAGGCTGGCCGTGTTGCTGCCGAAGGTTTGGTAGTTGCAATGGTAGACGGCAATGTAGGTTGCGTTGTTGAGGTTAACTCCGAAACTGACTTCGTTGCTAACACCGATCAGTTCAAGAACTTTGTAGACTTGGTTGCTAAGACTGTTTTGGCTTGCAACCCTGCAGACGTTGACGCACTTAAGGCTTGCAAGGCTGTTGGCTCTGACAAGACTGTTGAAGAAGAACTTCAGGAAGTATTCTTGCAGATCAGAGAAAACATTCAGATCCGTAGATTCGTAAGACTCGAAGGCACTTTGGTATCTTACGTACACGGCGGAGGCAGAATCGGCGTTTTGGTTCAGCTCGACACTGACCTTGCTGACAAGGCACTTGTTTGCGGTAAGGACGTAGCTCTTCAGATCGCTGCAATGAACCCTGCTTACCTCGACAGAACCAAGGTTCCCGCAGAAGTTCTTGAAGGCGAAAAGAACATCATGCTCGCTCAGATGAAGGAAGATCCTAAGATGGCTAACAAGCCCGAAGCAGTTTTGGCTAAGATCGTTGAAGGTAAGGTAGGCAAGTACTACTCTGAAAACTGCCTCGTAGATATGGAATTCGTTAAGGATAACCAGTTCACCGTTGGCAAGTATGTTGACCACTGCGCTAAGGAACTTGGCGGCTCCATCAAGGTTGCTGATTACGTTCGTTTCGAAAGAGGCGAAGGCATCGCTAAGAGAGAAGACAATTTTGCAGACGAAGTTGCTTCCATGATGAACAAGTAAAGTATTCAGCTAAGTTTTCTCAATATAGGCTTAAATCCCAGCAAACACCATAAATAAAGGATTTGACGTACATTGTGTTAGTTGTTTGAAATTTCAATTCGACTAAATAATATCGTAAAGTATCGTAACTTGTTGTAAAACGTTGCGTAAAAATTAAGTAAAATTTGCGTAAAATTAAGTCAAGCTCTCTTCAACTACTTTTACAC
>JAZSPX010000147.1:0-2943 GCA_045537675.1 Candidatus Faeciplasma sp.
GGTGACTGAAAACAACATCGCGAAGCGATACCTTTAAATAAGCAAACAAAGGTCAGCCTATCACGGTTATACTATTGCGGTCGGTTGTCGCAAAGTTTTGAAAGAACAGGGCATTTTCAAATGACTTCGGCAATCTGACGAGTCCCCGAGCCACACACTTTATAGAAATAGCGAATTACCCTTACCAAAGCTTAGTAGAGCAATAAAAGCAGCTTTAGTAGTCAAGGGGCTGAGCCAAGCGGGAGGTTATGGGAGATAAGGAAGGGGCTTGGGGAGACCTTAAGAGGGAGAAGGAGGGACGGCGATGTCGACCCTACCTATTAATGAGTCCCTCCTTCTTCCTCTTGTGGTTTCCCCAAAACAAACAGCTCGCTCTCCTCTTAAACAAAACCACCCCGCCGATAGGCGCAATCGAACAATCAGCCGACTCTCTAAAAGGTGATTTCGTTTTATGAAAGGCTTTTTCCAAAAACAAATCAAACTTCATTTTGATTTGCTATTGACTTATCTCCTCATTTATTCTAAAATAATATGTTGAACGAATATTCCCGAAAGGACGAATTTTATAATGGACAACACCAAAAAGACACTTGAAAAAATCGTTGCCCTTTGCAATGGCAGAGGCTTCATCTTCCAGGGCAGCGACATCTATGGCGGCCTTGCAAACACATGGGACTACGGCCCTCTTGGCTCTCGCATGAAGAACAACGTTAAGGACACCTGGCGCAAGCGTTTCATTCAGGAACGCCCCAACTCTTATGAAGTTGACGCCGACATTTTGATGCACCCCCGTGTATGGGAGGCTTCCGGTCACGTTGCTTCGTTCAGCGACCCGTTACTCGACTGCAAGGAATGCAAAATGCGTCACAGAGCTGACAACCTTATCGACGACTTCGACCCCAACGCCCACGCAGACGGCATGACCAAGGAGGAAATGTTCCAGTACATCAAGGACCATTCCATTCCCTGCCCCAAGTGCGGCAAGCACAACTTCACCGATATCCGTGAGTTCAACCTCATGTTCCAGACCTTCAGAGGCGTTACCAACGACTCGAAGTCTATCATCTATTTAAGACCTGAAAACGCACAGGGCGAATATGTTAACTATCTCAACGTTCAGCGCTCCATGCGTGCAAAGCTTCCCTTCTCTATCGGACAGATAGGTAAGGCTTTCAGAAACGAGATCACCCCCGGTAAGTTCACCTTCAGAACTATCGAATTTGAACAGATGGAATTCCAGACCTTCTGCAAAGAGGGCACCGACACCGAGCTTTACGATTACTTCAA
The DNA here is from genome assembly GCA_045537675.1 of Candidatus Faeciplasma sp. Taxonomy (GTDB): domain Bacteria; phylum Bacillota; class Clostridia; order Oscillospirales; family Ruminococcaceae; genus Faeciplasma. Next base: position 1,288 of record JAZSPX010000147.1, read on the forward strand.
GGAATATGGCATGAAGTACTATCAGGACCTTGGTATCCCTGCTGACCACTTAAGATTCCACGACCACGAAAAGCTTGCACACTATGCAAAGGCTGCCTGCGACATCGAATTCTTATTCCCCTCTATCGGCTGGGGCGAAATCAACGGTACTCATAACCGCACCAACTTCGACCTTACCCGTCACCAGGAATACTCGGGCGCAAAGATGGAATACCTCGACCCCGAAACCAACGAAAGATATATCCCCTTCATCATCGAGTCTACCTACGGACTTGACAGAACCGTTTTGGCCCTTTTGTGCGAGGCTTACGACGAAGAAGTGCTTGACGCTGAAAAGAACGACGTAAGAACTGTTTTGCACCTTAACCCTGCAATCGCACCTTATAAGTGTGCAGTTCTGCCTCTTTCCAAAAAGCTCTCGGCAGACGCTATGAAGGTTTATGAAAAGCTTTCCAAGAAGTTTATGACCGACTTTGACGAAACAGGCTCTATCGGCAAGAGATACCGCCGTGAGGACGAAATCGGCACACCCTGGTGCATCACCTTCGACTTTGATTCGCTCGAGGACGGCTGTGTAACAGTCCGTGACCGTGACACAATGGAGCAGGTAAGAATGCCCATCGACGAGCTTGAAGCTTACATCAGCGCAAGAATTGAATTTTAATTAAGTGCATAAACAAAAAGGCTATGGATTATCTCCATAGCCTTAATTTTTTATTTATATCTTCACCGATACCTCGCCCGAGGTGAGCGCCCTTTCGCCCCCGTCGGTTTTTATAATCAGCCTTGCTTCGTCGTCGATACAGATTGCCGTCGCAGGCATAATCCCCTCTTGGGTGACGACCTCTATCTGCCTGCCGTTTAAAATGCTTCTTTGTTTATACTCGCCCATGAACGCTTCGGGTGAAAAATCATTTAAGATTTCTTCAAGTAAGATTTCTTCAAGCTGCAAAATAACCTCTTGCAAAAGGGCAAGGCGCACGGCTTCATCGCACTCATCAAAAACTGCGGCGGCGGTGTTTTTAATCTCTTGTGGGAAGCCGCCGACGGGCGCTGTCAAGTTAATTCCAATTCCGATTACAGCAAAGTCGAGCATTGAGTTTTCAAAGTCGCACTTGGTTTCGGTTAAAATGCCCGCAACCTTTTTGTCATCAATAAAAATGTCGTTGACCCATTTGATGCCGCAATTTTTGCCGCTGACACGCTCGATAGCGTTTGCAACTGCCACTGCAACAGCAGGGGTAAGGTAGTTTAAGCTGTCAAGTGAAAGTGCTTTACGCACAAGTAGCGACATATAAAGCCCTGTACCCTTGGGGCTGAAGAAGCTTTTGCCCCTGCGCCCTCTGCCACCCGTCTGGCGGCGGGCAACTATAACCGTTTTGTCCTGCTCGCCTTGCTTTGCACGTTCAAAAAGCAGGGTGTTTGTCGATTCCAAGCTCTCATATTCATAAATTTCATAGCCAAAATACTCTTTCACAGCTCTCACCTCGTTTATCGTTATGATAGCCTTTTCGCGCTGATTTGTCAACATTTCATTTACTGTCGGTAATATTCGTGCACAAATATACAATTTGTGCGATAGCCATATGCAACTAAAAGTAATATTTCGCTTTTATAATACTGCGCGTAAACCAAAGTGCGGTGAAGGCGAAGCCG
>JAZSPX010000199.1:0-6762 GCA_045537675.1 Candidatus Faeciplasma sp.
CCAAGCCCAGAACAAGCACGCCGCCTGCATTGGGGTGGGTTATTAAGCCTTTTAAAACCTTTTGGGTGGTCGAGTGGTCATCTCCAAGCTGACTGCAGCCATAGGGGTGAGTGAAAGCGAATGCGCCTGTAAGAGATGCGAGCTTTTCGGCTGTTTTGTTGACACAGCCGACAGTGGGAATTATCCACACGTCGTTGCGTATGCCTATGTCGCCGTTGGGTCTTAGATATGCGCTTATAGTTGCAGGCTCCTCTTTTTCAAGATGGGGGATTTCGGGCGAGTAGGTATAACTTTGTGCGCCGGAAAGTGCGGTTTTTAAGTTGTGAGAATGAACTTTTTCGCCTGCTTTAATGTCGGCGGTGGCAACACCTATCGGGAAGCCGTATTTAATAATCCTCTCCCCTGCTTTTATGTCGCAATTAGCGTATTTATGACCGTTATCGAGATTGACACTTACGTTGTCGTTCTTGTGGATCAGCTTATAGTCCATTTAATAGCCTCCCTGATTCCGACAGCGTGAAGCTTATCAAGGCATTCGTTAACAAGCTCGGTCATTGAGCCTAAATCCTCGCCCCAGAGGGTGGAGTTTGAAAGGATAGCCGAAACGTCGTTTTGCTTGATGAAAGCAACTGCGTCCTGAACGTCGGTGGGGTCGCAGGTTTTGTAATATTCGATTAAGCACGCAAGCGAGAACACCAAGGGCTTGGGAAGCGAGTTGTTATTCTTGACGTAATCTGACACGGTGGGCAGAACACGGGCGGTGTATTTGCTGACCGAGTTTAAGGAAATCGATTTCCACAAATGCTTGATGTAGGGGTTTGCAAAGCGCTCGAGGACAGCTTTGGCAAAGGCTTTGTGCTCATCAGTCTCGCCAAGGGTGGGCATTATGTAGCCGAAAAGGCAAGTGTCGAGGAAGGACTTTGTCAGCTCGTCTTTTAAGCTGTCACCAACGGTTTCAATTCCTGCCAAAAGCGACGGGAACACAAGTGATGTGTGAGAGCCGTTTAAAATGCGCACCTTCATCTTTTTATAAGGGGTGACATCATCTGTCCAGATTACGTTTACGCCTGCTTTTTTAAGAGGGAATTCGTTTTCGAAGTCACCCTCGATAACCCAGAGGTGGAAAAGCTCGGCAGTGTTTAAAAGCTTGTCGCGGGTGCCTATCTTAGCAAAAATTTCTTCGGCTTCGTCGTTGGGGTAACCTGTGCAGATTCTGTCAACCAAGGTGGAAAGGAAATGGTTGTCGTTTTTAAGCCAGCTAACGAAACCGTCGCCCAAATTCCAAAGCTCGGCATATTTTAAAACGCATTCCAAAAGCTTTTTACCGTTGTTGTCAATAAGCTCGCAGGCAAGGATTACAAAGCCGTTTAAACCTGCTTTATATCTTTCGTAAAGAAGCGCTGTGAGCTTTGCGGGGAATGACTTGGGCGGAGCGTCGTCTAAGCTCTCGGTTCCCAAATATTCGATGCCTGCTTCGGTGGTGTTTGAAATGATAAAGCGCATTTCGGGCTGGTGAGCAAGCGCAAGATAGCCCTTATAATCGGTGAAGGGGTCAACGCCGCGTGAAATGGATTTGATTTTAATACACTCGGACTTAACCTCGCCGTTTTCGATGCCTCTTAAAATCTGGTGGAATTCGCCGTTTTGTTCGTTAAACAAAGATGCTTTACCGCTTGGAGTGGGCTGAACGACAACGATGCTGCCATCGAACAAGCCCTGTTCGTTCATCTCGTGAACAAACACGTCGGCAAAGCTTCTTAAAAAGCCGCCCGAACCAAATTGAATTATTTTTTCTGTCATTTTGTTTAACCTCTAAATCTTTACAAGCTTAACGCCGCTGATGAACAAGCCTACAAGCTGTTCAAGCACAATGTGCTTTGGCTGAAGCTTTAACTTATGTTTGCCTTTTGAAAGTTTAACCGAGCCTGCCGGTATGTAACGTGTGCCCCAAACAGATTCTATATCCTTTGAGGTGGTGCAGGAATACTCTTTACCGTCGAGAGTGACGGTTAATTCGTGACCGAAATCTTCGGGACGCCAATAGCTTCTTGTGTCCCACATGACCTGAATCTCGTACTCGGCTTCGTCATCTGTTTCGAATTCCCAGTTAAGCGAATCCTCGGTCATTGTGAAGCGCTCGGTAACGCCGTATTTTATATACATGTGAGAACAAGGGTTAAGCGAGAGCTTTGCAAGCGAAGCAGGAAGCATGACCGACTTATCCTCGTCGGGGTAAATGCCTTCTCTTACCTTGACTTCTTCGTCACACAAAACCTTTATGACTCTTATGTCTTGCGTTATATTGTCGGAATTGACCGTTAAGCTGTCACCGTTTTGAGTGAAACTAAGCTCGCTTCCGTCGCCAAGGGAAGTGCACTTAACAACCTTGCTGATAATACCCGAAAGAGTAAGCTTGGTTGCGTCTTCGTCGGTAACAAAGAGATACACTGCGTTGTTTTTCTTTGTGACATAACCCCACTTTGGAATGTAAGGCAAGCCTGCGGCGCAGGTACCGTAAACAGCCTCGCCATTGGTGCGAAGCCACTCACCGAGTTTTTTGAACTCTCTTTGAGATTCTTCGGGTATAACACCTAAGGCATCGGGTCCTACGTTCATTAAAAGGTTGCCGCCCTTAGACACAACTTCGATAATTCGGTAAATCATGTTTTTGCAGGGCATATATTTTGCATCTTTAACATATCCCCAGCCGTTGTGGGTGGTCATGGGTGAATCCCACGGCATATCGAGACCCGAGGCAGGAATGCCGTCGTCGTTCATGGTTAAGAAGTCAACCTCGATATCGTCGCAAAGTCGGCTGTTTACAAGGCAACCCTGCTGGGTATCATAGACAAGCTGTCTTATCTGTTTGCCCTGCTTGGGGGTTATGTGCGAGGGTGTATCGAACCAGATGGTTAAAACGTCGCCGTAATGTGTTAAAAGCTCTTTTATCTGGGGCATATCAAACTCATCGATGTATGCCTGAAGGTCTTTCAGACTCTCGTTGGGGTAATCCCAGAAGTTGCCGTAGTTGCCGAAAAGGTCGGGGCGGCCCTTATCCTCATAGCTTGAAGCAAGCGGGTGGTGCCACTCTCTGACATGGGAATAATAGAAGCCAAGCTTTATGTCGTGTTTGCGGCAAGCCTCGGCAAGCTCTGCCAATGGGTCACGGCCGAAGGGTGTTGCATCAACGATGTTGTAATTGCTTACGTTGGTTTTAAACATTGAAAAACCGTCGTGGTGCTTAGCGGTAATTACGATATATTTTAAGCCGCTGTCTTTTGCGAATTTAACCCATTCCTCTGCGTCAAATTTGACGGGATTGAACTGCTCAGCAAGCTTTTCATATTCTCTTACGGGAATTCTGCCGAAATACATTACCCATTCGCCATAGCCCATAACGCTGTATAAGCCCCAATGAATGAACAAACCAAGCCTTGCATTCTGCCACCATTTAATAGCTTCATGTCTATTCATAAAATCTCCTTAGAATTCTATCAACAGCTTTGCCAAGCTGCCGTCGTTGTTTTTAAGACTTTCAAATGCTGTGTGGGCATCTTCCTTGTCGTATACGCCGCTGACCATTTTTAAAACGTCTACCTTGCCGCTTGCAACGAGGTCGATAAGCTCTTCAAAGTCTTTGGTGAAGGCGTTGCGGGAGCCGAAAATGTTAAGTTCTTTTTTAAGAATGATGGAGTGAAGGAAGGTAGTTTCGCGCTTGCCGTTGCCGATTAAGATGATGTTTGCGCCGTGTGCTGCCTCGTTAATGCAGGAGAGGAAGGTCTCGGGAGCGCCGCAAGCTTCTACACAAACGTCGAAGCCGCAGGAAGAAGTGAACTCCTGACATTTTTCGTGCAAATCAGCTTCTTTAACGTTTACAACGCAGTCAGCGCCGTATTCTTTTGCAAGGTTAAGGCGAGAGTCGAGCATGTCGGCAATCAATACCCGTGCGCCCATTGCCTTTGCCTTTAAGAGAGCGAACAAGCCGATGGGGCCTGCGCCCATGATTAAAAGGTTGTCGCCCTGCTTAACCTCTGCCCTTGAAAGAGCGTGTGCGGAGATTGAGAAAGGCTCGATGAGAGCGAGCTGTTTTGCAGACAAGCCCTTGCCGTCGATAATTCTTTCGACAGGCATGGTGATATATTCGCAGAAGCTGCCGTCACGCTGAACGCCCATCGTCTGGTTGTCGTGGCAGGCGTTTACGATGCCGCGCTTGCAGGCATAGCACTCGCCGCAGTTGAAGTAGGGGTTGCAGGTGATGATATCGCCTGCTTTAAGGCCTTTTTCGTTTTCGGGAATGGAAACGATCTCAGCCGAGAATTCGTGGCCGGGAATTCTGGGATAGGTAGTGAAGGGCTGGTTGCCTGTATAGGAAGCAACGTCGGCACCGCAGATGCCGCAGTATTTAACTTTTAACAAAGCCTCCCCTGCCTTGGGGGTGGGCATTTCTTTTTCAACAATTCTAATTTCGCCGACTGATGTGATTTCTACTGCTTTCATAATTTTATCTCTCCATGTCAATATAGTCTTTGTTCCAGATAACTGCTGTTTTTAAGGGTGCGCCCTTGGCGTAAATTTTGTTTAAGTACGAGTCGATGGGGTTTGCGGTGAACTCGTCACGGTCGATAAGCTCGACAAGCTCGTCGAAGCAGCTGTTTGCCAAAATCTCGATAGCTTCTTTCATGTGCTTCTCGGTGAAGTTGATGGAAGCAAAAATAGTGTGATTCTTAAAGCCGAAGGGCATGGTGTCAAACGTTACCTTCGGGCCTAACGAGAAGCTGTTGTAAATGCCGTTGCAACCCAAGACACAGTTATCAAAAGCAATTCTGTGCTCGACGTTGGCGCCGGAAGTGCCGACAAATACGGTTGCTGTGCCGCCCAAGCGTGAAATGATTGCCGCAGCTGTTTCTTCTTCAGTCATTCCGCCCGAGGAGAGGTAATCGGCACCCAGCTTTTGCTTAACAAAGACTGCCTTGTCGCTGTCCTCGCCGCTTCGTGCAACAAAGAGGATTTTAGCTTCGGGGTGGTTGCGTCTTACCTGGTCGCCGATGAAAAGACCTGTTGTACCAAGACCAAAGATAACGGTTCTTGCAAAGGTTTCTTCGATAGCGGTTTTGCGGGCAGTTGCTTCGTCGCCCCCCTCGCGCGCTTTGACGACGCGCCAGTTCTGTGCTTCGCCGATGTCGCACATACGCTCGTGCTGGAAAACAGCACAGGCATAAGGGTCGGAGAATACGAGCTTTTTGGCAAGAGACAAAGGAAGCTTTGTTATGCCCTCATACTTTTTAGGCAGGTGCAAAAGCATATCGGGGTGGAAGTAGCCTTTATCGCAGAAGATACCGTCTGCCTGGTCGCAGCCATATTCGAAATAGGTTTCATCTTCAGTATAGCGGGTGGGGTCATAGCTGTCGCCTCCGCGGATCAATACGATTGCGAAGCGGTTTTCACTTGGTACCCACACAACACCTTCGTGGCCGTTGATGAGTCTTTTCTCACCCTCGGGGAATTTGGGGGTGAGGTCTCCCCTCTCGCCCATTCGCATAAGCTCGAGGTCGGTGCCGCAGAAGCCGCAGAAAACAGGGTTGGCGATGATACCTTCTTTTTCCTCCAATCCTCTTAATTTACGGCGCTTGGGGTTGATAAGGTTGATCTCGCCGTAGCACAGGGGCTTATCTTTATCGTTTTGGAAGTATGTAGCGTAGGTTTTCATTAAAGCACGCATCCTTTCTTTAGAATTATGTTTGCATATTGCTTACCCTCGCTTGTGGCGATGATTGCGTATGCTTTTTTTGCTCTTTCATAATAGTCAAAGCGTTCCTCGAACGAGATTTTTGCATTCGGTTCATATTTTGAAAGAATTGCTTTATACTCGTCCCAGATAGAGGTGTCGGCAGGGTCACCCTCGCACTTTGCCATTAATACAAAGTTATTTTCGTCATACTGGTCGAGGGGGAAAAGGGACAAAATAGCGTCGAGCATGGCGCTTGTGCCCATTCCGTCGGCACGAATGAGGATTTTTGCGTTTGATGCTGCGGGGAAATTACCGTCGGCAATGACGATCTCATCGCCGTGGCCCATTTCGCAAAGAACCTTTAAAAGCTCGGGTGAGATGATTTTGGGTATTTGTTTTAACATTTATATCTGACCTTTCTTTACAGATTTTGTTTATCTTTTTTTGATTTTTGATTGACTATCATACACTTTAATTATATAATGAATTAAAGCGATGTTCTTGCGAAAATCGACCATAAAGTTTAGAAATCCTATCATGAAAGAAGTGATATGCTTGAGGCCTAATGAAGCTGGTGTTTTGCCGAAATCAGACCTTTATTTCTCCTCGCCCTCGCAAACGGCGAAAAAGCTTTTTTATTACGTTATAAGTGCCGGCCACTTTTTCTGCGAGGTGGGGTATCACCTTGTGAGAAACAACTATGACAGCCTGCTTATTACGCACATTATTAAGGGCACGTTTACTTTTGTTAACGGCGAGGGTAAGCACATAACCGCACGAGAAGGCGACACGGTGATTTTGGACTGCTTTAAGCCGCATGAATATTACACGAATGACAGCTTCGAGTCGATTTGGGTGCACGTGAGCGGAGCGAACAGCTTTGAGCTTTTTAAAGAGATCGAGAGCGTGAGCGGAAACCTTGTGAAGTGCCGAGACGCCGAGCACGTTAAACGCCTGCTGTTCAGAATTCACGACGGAATAAGCCGCAACAACCCACCGACCGAGCTTGCGATGTCTTTGGATATTTACAAGGT
>JAZSPX010000035.1:0-23433 GCA_045537675.1 Candidatus Faeciplasma sp.
TTCTTGATTCCAAAAACCATTATACGGAGACTCTCCTGATATTAACAGGACATGAACTGAGAATCACCAAATTCAAGTTTGTTTATTTGATGCTATACCGTCATAATTCAGTCAGATACAACAACATGCACAGCAGATCAATCGGCTGTGCATGTCAACTGTTTTACCTTTGAAAATTAGTCTTCGCCAAGCTTAAGTGCCTTGTTAATGTTGATCTGCTTGATAAGTCTTGCAATAACTGCAAAGCCAACAAGAAGCATTACCAAAACGATGATGTAAAGCTTGATGTAGTCGCTTCTTTCGGATACTACTACGAAAGGAGGAACCTGGTCGGTTACGTTGTAGAGTACCTGGAAGAGCGGCACGAACAAGTCGGAGGCAAGGCCGCCGATGATGATGGACAAGAAGATGGATACGCCCGAAACAAGGAGCTGTTCGTAAACGATCATCGAGATGATCTCGCCGAACGACATACCCATTGCTCGCAAGATACCGAACTGCAATGTTCTGCCCTTGATAGAAAGGATCCAATAGATCAAGAAGCCGATGAAGCACATTGCCATGATGGTGATGAAGCCCAATGTGAGCGCACCGTTAACACCCTGCAAAACAGCGTCTGTCTTAGAGGAGGTTACCATCTGCGAAGCAACGTCAAGTCTTGTTGCGGTAATATCAGCAGCTACAACCGATTCGTAAAGGTCTGCAATAGGAGCGTCATCCTTAAGCGACATCCATACCTGATAGGGTTCGGTAATGGTCATTACGTTGATGTAGTCGTAGTTAAGAATTACAAAGTCCTTATAGTCGCCTGCCGAGTTTCTGTCGTAAGGGTTAAGGCTGGGCCAGTAATCAACAACTGCAACAACAGTTGCTTCAAACCAGTCGTTCTTGCTCCACTTAATGCTTATTCTGTCGCCAAGCTTAACGCCATACTTCTCCTGATAAGAGCTGGAGATGATAGCGCCGTCCTGACATTCGCTTAAAGCGTTGATGTAGTGGTTGATGTGAACGGGCAAGAGGTTATCTCTGAACCAGCAAACCTCTGCAAACTGGTGAGCGATAATGCCCATTACCTGACAGTCGGTCTGAGTCTTTTCGTCAAATCTTAACTGAACAGTGTCACGCTTGAATACGGGGGTTGCAACCTCAACACCTGCCAAGGTCTCATATCTTTCAAAGACAGGCTCGGTATACTGAGTAACGCTGGTTTCTCCGCCGTCCTCTTCCGAATAGATCTTAACTCTGGTGGTCTTCCAAGCTTCTTCCATAACAACGTCGGCACCAAGGTTATATTTAATTCTTTCTTCGGTGTTGCGGTTAATGGCACGTGCTGTGTTAGCCGAGAAGATACCAAGTGCAACAGTCAGAATCAAGAAGATCATGATGAACTTCTCTCTTCCCGAGGAAGAACGGCCGATGTTATTAAGAGAGATGTAAGCCGAGGGTGACCAGTGCTTTCTGCCGAGGTGGTAGATAAGTCTGATGAAATAGGGGTAAATTCTTACGCAAACCAAGCCGATACCCAGAATGAACACGGTAGATGCTGCAAACATCAACGGGTTCATGGTAGAAGCTACTTCGCTTATTCCCTGCTCGATAAGCTTTTCTTCGCGGCGGTTGTGGTACCAAAGCCAAACAACAGGCAAAATTGCACATGCAAAGTCAAGATACATCTTCTGCCAGAAGGGCTTTTCGGAATTCTTGGCCTTTCTCTGCTTGTGTGCAACGATAGAAATTCTCGATGCGGGAACGATAGGAATAAGAGTGGTTACAAAGAATACTGCAACTGCAACGATTGCAAACAGGAATGCGGCAAGCGAAAGCTTAGCCTGAAGTGCGGGACGGTTAACGAATTCAAGGAAGCCGTTGGAAACGCCCAAGATGTTACAAAGTCCCAAGCCTACAAACGGGCCGACAAGTGCGGAAACCGCGCCCAGAATAAGAGTTTCGTAAGCGTAAATTCTTAAAATCTGCCAAGAGGAAGCACCACGGCTCTTGAGCATTGCAATTTCGTTCTTTTCAGATTCGATATTGAGCTGAGATACCATGTAGAGGTAGAAGATAAGCATTAAGCACACGGGAATATCAAGCATTAAAAGAATGTATTCAAGTGATGCTGCCTTGCCTGCATAGGATTCCAATACACCCTTTGCAGGTACTTCAAAGTTGACGTTTTCTTCGTCATAAGCTTCTTCGTGCAATGCAAACATGTTCTGAACGTGTCCGATGATGTTCATGTCCATGTTGTGATAGTCGATTATGTAACGGCATTCTACCGAGGTGATGTTGACAACGCCGGTATAAATCAAGCCGTCAGCGGCACTTACGCCAAGGTTTTTGTTTTCGTTACCGATAAGGGTATCGAAGTCTGTGAAGAAGGTGTTGTCATAGTTCTTCATACCTTCCGACCAGTAGGTGTCGGTAGGGTTAGAAAGCTCGAAGGTACCAACAACCTCAATCTTTACAGTGTTGGGCTCATCGCTCTTATCCATGATGTTTGCAACTTCATAAATTGTATTCATGGTTATCTGAGCGGTCTGCAAAGCCATGGGTGTACAGATAACTTCGTAAACACCGTCATCACGCTTGCCAGGCTCATACATTCTGCCTTCTAACAGGGTGATATGTCCGTCCATTTCGGTCATTGCACCAAGCTTTAACATCGAAAGCTCGCTCGATTCGACGTTGGTAGCATAAAGATACGAGTCGTAGGTGTAGCATTTATAGTTTAAGAACGGCACCAAAAGCTGGTTGAAACGGTTAGCCGAGTTAGCATAAACGTTGTTAACCGCTGCACGCTGGCTTTTAGCCGAGGTGCCGCTCACGATGGTTTTTGAAACTGCATATACGCCGGGATATTCGTTGTTCTCCTCCTGATATGCCTGCATATCCTTAATGAGCATTCTCTGCAAGGAAGCATGCATATAAATCGGAATTGTACTTGTCATGGCAGTAGCCATGATAAATCCGATGAGAAGGCAGATTACCATCCACTTTGTATTGCGCATTTTTCTGAACAATAAAGTGAGCATTTTCTTTCCTCCTAATTATAATGAAAGCCTACGAGTATTATCTGATGATAATTTCGTCGCCCACTTCAAGACCGGAAGTGATCTCAACAAGCGAACCGCTCTGCAAGCCGCGGGTTATGGTTCTTGCTACCTTCTGGTTGTTTTCAAATACGTAAACCGTGTCAACGCCGTTTACCTTCTTAATAAGGTTAGCCGAGATAACAATAACGTCCTCACGCTTGTCTAAAATCAAAAGGGTATCGGCGATGTTGCCAACAGCCGAAGATTCGGGAATCATGTCGTTGAACTTAACAATAATTCTGTCCGAGGGTGTGCCCTGAACATATTCGCCGTTTTCGTCAACCTGTGCCTTGCCGGTGGTTTCGTCCCAAAGGCGGGAGATAGTGGTTTCAACAATGGTGCCATCGAAATATTCACCCTCGTAACGGATGGTGATGGGACGGCCTGCCATGAATTCGCTAAGTTCCTCATCGGGATTGATCTTAATGTAAAGGTCGGTAATGTCGATAACGGTTGCAACAACTTCGCCTGCGTTTACCCAGTCGCCGGGAGAAAGTGTCATAACCTGAGAAACGGTACCTGCTACGTCTGTATAAAGCTTGGCAGCGTCCTTTTCTGCATAAAGCTTGTCAAGCTCGTTCTGCAAAAGCTGAATGTCCAAAAGCTCCTTAGCCTTAACGGTTTCGCTTTCCTTCTTTTCAATAGCAATTTCATATTCAAGCTCTTCACGTCTCATCTCAAGCTCCATAAGCGAGATTTCAATGTCAAGCTCATATGTTTCAAATTCAGCAATAAGGTCGCCAACCTCAACAACGTCGCCGGCAGTTACATAAATGCCCTTGATATTGCCGCCACGGTCAGTAAATCTTGCCTTATATTCAGTGCCCGAAGCAATGGTGCCTGCTGTCAAGATCTGTCTGGTAATATCTTTAAGTTCAGCAGTGGTGGTTGTGTAGGATACTTCGCTTGCCTTGACTACGGGAGCGTCCAAAACCTCTTCCTCTTCGGGGAGGAAATAGCAGCCGCTCATTACAAACATTGTAACAGCCATTAAAACAAGCAAAATGGATTTTGTTAGTTTCATATGCGTTCATCCTTTCAATTTGGCTAAAATTCGCCTTATAGTCATTCTATCAAAAACTCAACAATTACACAATAGTTTTTTACAATCTAATTAACAAAACCAAGTAATATTTTTTGCAATTTAATGTTTCTAAATTGTAAATAAATTCACCGCATGATTGCCTCACACGGTGAACGCTTTTTACTTATCAAAGTCAAGCTCGTCACGGGTTATTGTCGCCGAGCTGTTATAGAAAACTACCCATTCAGATTCGTCCATATCTCCGCCAAAGCCGCCCTGTTCGTCGGTAACATATCCGCCCGACCACACGCAGGCATATCCGAAATAAGCTCTGTCGTTGACAATGTTAACAGGTGCGGGCAAAACGTTGCACTCGCTTATGACAACAGGCTTTGAAGCTGAAATTCTTTGTGCTGTGTGCAACAGGTTCACGCGAGAAGAGATGTCCCACGCCTCGCCGCTGAAGTCGTAAATATCAAGCGAGATGATATCACACCACTCGTCGCCCACATACCAGTCCTTATCCTGCCCGTTCCAGACAAAAATAAGGTTATCAAGGTGCCAATAGTCGGTTAGGCGAAGATAAATAAGCCTGTAAAGCCAAAGGTAGGCGTCTGTGTCTTCTCCCCACCAATACCAGCCGCCGCTTGCCTCGGGCAGAGGTCTGAACAACACGGGTATGTCAAGTTCTTTCAGCCTTAAAAGCTCGGCGGCAATTTCGTCAATATCCGCAAGCAGCGACATCGCCTCGTCGCTTACTCCTCCGCTTTCATAAAGGTCGTTAAGCTTAGATTCGTCCATCCTGCCAATGTCGTGTGCGTTAACGGCTTTTTTAAGGTCAAAGTCAGACTTCTCGGAATATACCGAGCCGCCCTTTACCCAATGCCATACATAACCGACGATGCCCCCGTTTTGCGCATAATCGATCGCATATTCAATGTCGCCGCTGTCGGCACCTGTGGCATAATCCATCAGCTCGCCAAAGCGGATTGCAGGGTATTTGCCCGTATAGCGCAAGACCTCGTAAATCTCGTTGTTTGTGCCCTGAGAGCACTGCTGTGCGCTTAACGTCGCCTTGCCGTAATTCAGGCAGAGGTATTCATATAACTCTATCGCCTTGTCCGAGGCCTTCGAGTTTGAAAGCACACCGCCGGCGTTGTAAATAAAGTCTACAACTTCTTTCGAATCTTCTAAAATAATATAGTCAATATCGGCTTCGGCACCAAGCTTGCCAAGCGTCACATAATGCTCACCCTGGGTAAGGTAGATGTTTTCGAACTTAACAGCCTCAAAGCTACCGCTTCCCGAAAGTCTGAAGCTGCCGAATGCGCTGCCGTCAACATACATTACACCCGTCATGGGCTGGTCGCTTGCGGCGCAAAGAGTTATGTTATAGTGCTGGTTTGCTACAGACTCGACAGTTATTCTAAGCTCGCTGTCTGGCAGAGAAACGCCCGAAACGTAACCGTCGCCGATAAAGCCCTCTCTGAAGTCGGCGATTGCCGCAAAGCCCGAAAGCTCTCCGCCCTCAGCCTGATACATTTCAAGACAATACTGCACGTCAAAGTCAATTTCCTCAAGCTCCGACTGGCCATATGTGGGAATGTCAAAGTCGGGCTCGGTTATAATCGGCTTTTCTTCCTGCTGCGGAGGGGTTTCGGTAATATCCTCGGTCACAATCTGCTCCGGAGGGGCAGCGTCATCGCTTGCCAATGTCCCTCCCACAGGGGTTGTTTGCGCACCGCACCCTGCAAGAAGCACAAGTGCCAGCAAAACGCAAATTATCCGTTTAATCATAAAGTCAGTTATGCTCCTTTCAGGGCGTGTTTAAGCTTGGGCACCAAAATACACGCCAGAGTTATTTTAACAGCGTCAACAGCAATAAATGGCAGACAGCACACAACAATCGCTGTTGCAAAGCCTGTGTCGGTCACAACCATATACCATGCCGTACCTGTCAGATAAATCGCCAAAGTTCCAATACAAAATGTCGAAAACAGATTTAATTTGTCTTTAAGTATAGAAATTATTACCGAAGCAAGCAAATATCCAACAATAAACCCACCTGTAGGGCCGACAATAACCTGCACCCCTCCCGAAAAGCCTGAGAAGACAGGCAGCCCCAAAGCCCCCAGCAAAACGTAGACCGCTACCGAGGTCAGTGCTTTTTTAGCATCTGCAATGCCCGAAACAAGGTAAACAGCAAGGCTTGCCAGCGTTATCGGCACAGGGCCCACAGGTATTACCCAGGGCGAAGCCGCACACATCGCCGCCGCATAAAGTGCAGTAAGGGTTAAATTCTTATATTTCATAATTACAAACTGTCACCTTTAATTTTAAATATACGCTAAGTATACTCTTTCTTATTGATCTTAGCAACATCAAAGTGATTATAGCATATTTTTCCCCTCTTGGCTACCCTGTTTTTAGGGCAAAAATAAAACTGCTGTCGGCCAAGCCAACAGCAGTTTATGTAAAATATTATCCAACCAAACCGGATCTTGCCAAGCCTTCGGTGAAGTGCTTCTGCAAGAAGATGTACATTACAAGAATAGGTGCGATTGTAAGCAGACAGCCCGATTCGAGCCATACGATCTTCTTTCTTGTACCAACCTGAGCACCGTTGAAGAGTGTCTGGTCGAGTGTTGCCGAGAGCTTCTGAAGCGCAAGAGCAACTGTGTGGTTAGAGATGAAGAAGGTCGAGCTTACATAGTAGTCGTTCCAGTACCATACGATCGAGAAGAGGAATACGGTGAGGAATGACGAGGAAGCGTTAGGTACCATTACCTTCAAGAAGGTCTTGATAGGTCCACAGCCGTCGAGGTATGCAGCGTCTTCGAGTTCCTTGGGAAGACCCTTGAAGAACTGTCTGAAGATGAATACGAAGAGGCCCGACTTGATACCGTTAACAAATACTGCCGGAGCATACATTACTATCGGGTTATCGATAAGCGATACATAGTGTCCGCCCGAAGCGTTAGTCAAAATCTTGATACCCATGAAGGTGGCAGCGCCTGCTTTGCCCAAAATGTCGATCAAGCCGAAGCAGTCGAAGAATGCCCACTGGAGGTACAAGGGGATAACGGTGATCTGGGGAGGAACGATGATCTGCATGATAACGAGACCGAACATGATAGCCTTGCCCTTGAAGTCAAATCTTGCGAAGCCGTAGCCTGTAACAGCACATACGCCAACAGACAAGAGCGAGCAAACAAGGTTAAGCAAAACTGTGTTTAAAAGGGTGGGACCGAAGTCCATTGTTTCCCAGGTGTCAATAACGTTCGAAAGTGTCAACGACTTAGGAAGCCAGATTACTGAAGGGTCAGTCATCTGTACCGAGGGACGGAACGCTGTCGAAACCATGTAGATAAGGGGATACAAAATTACGAAGCAAAGTCCGAACAAGATAAGGAATCTGAATATGGGCCAAACCTTATTGAAGATTGCCTGTCTGCGAAGGTAACCTAAGTGTTCTCTTGTAAGCTGACGCTCGTCAAGAGTACCTGCCTTCTTAGCTGCCTTATAAGCAGCTCTCTTTTCTCTAAGGTGTGCAGCACGTTCTTTTTCAAACTCTCTTTCAAGCTTGGACTGACTGACTTCCTTAGGTTTTTTAACCTTAGGTGCCTTAGGAGCCTTAGGAGCTTTTTCTTTAGCCATTCATATCCCTCCTTTACACTTCGTAATAAACGAACTTGTTTACAATCGGGAATACTATGCAGAGCGCTAAAATAACGATCAAGAAGTATGCCCAAGCCATAGCGGCAGAATAGCCGTGGTTCCAAGCTGAAGCTTCCTGTAAAACGAGTGTCATAACTGCGTTGTTAGGAGCAACGAAGGAGTCTACGATGGTGTAAACCAAGTTAACAACGATCATAGGGCTGATGTAAGGAAGAGTGATCTTCCAGAAGAATTCCCAAGCGGTAGCGCCTTCGATCGATGCAGCTTCCTTAGCCGATACAGGGATACCCTGCAAAGCAGCCAAGAAGATGATGATCTGAATACCTGTACTCCATACAAGGTTGAAGATGTCACTTGTCATCAGCGAGATAATTTCGGTTACCTGGTCACTGATGTTGTAAACGCCTAAGAAGTTGAGCAATGCACCTGCCATGTCGGTTTCGAACATTGTCGAGAACTGGTCAGCACCGCCGGAGTAACCCGAGGTGTCCATGTCACCGTTGATGATGGTGATAACAGGACCGGTTGCAATGATTACAGGGAGGAAGAATACCGCTCTGGCAAAGGTTCTGCCCCTAAACTTCTGGTTAAGGATAACAGCAACGAAGATTGCGAAGATGATGATAAGCGGTGTTCTCCAAAGAGTGTCTTTAAGTACTGCTAAAAGTGCTTCAGTATAGTCGGTGTCTTTTCTGAAGGCATCGATATAGTTCTGAATGCCGTTGAACTGGGTTTTCATTTCGCCCAGGGTAACCTCTGTTACGTTAAGAGAGTACCACAAAGATACTATAAGAGGTTTAATGAAGAAGTAGATAGTACCAAGAATCCAGATGGACAAGAATCCATATCCGTAAAGAGCTTTACGTCTTTCATAGGGAATTCTTAAGCCCTTAGCCTTTTTCTCCTTGGGGGCCTTTTCAGCCTTAGGAGCCTTAGCAGCTTTTACTGCGGTTTCAGCCATGATTATCCAACCTCCTTCGTGTTAGTGTATTCGAAAAGATTATAGGTCTTTCCGTTAGCGGTGATGTCGCCTGTTTCAAGGTTAACAGTGGTAACAACGCCGTTAGAATATGTTGTTGTGATTACTTCGCCGTCCTGCTTATATTCAGTGATAGTAGCATCGGATACCTGAGAAAGGATTTCGTCAGCAAGCTTATACTGAGCAGCTGCTTCTTCAAGCCAACCTTCATAAGGTGCGTAGAAGAGCTTAACGTAATCGGTATTAACAAGGTTTGTAGAATCCTCGTAAATGAAATCGTAGTGGAGGTTAGAACCTGCTGCGATTGCCTTAAGGATAAGCTCGTTAGAGTCTGCAGATGCGTTGATAGGCTCGGTAGCGTAGCTGATGTAGCCGTGAACTACCATCTGATAGAACGGTACGTCTGCGTCAGCAAGCTTGAACTGGCTGGACTGCAATGTAAGATTGTTGATAGCATCGACGTGAGGGAGCAGGAATGCGTTGGGCGAATCTGCAATAACCTTGCCGGTTGCTTCTCTTACGTTGTTGTAGTAATCAATAATGTACTGAGCAGTTGTTGCTCTGTTGGTGCGGTTCTTGTTAGAGAAGTCGCTCCAAAGGATTTCAGAAACGATACCCAAACCTGCGCCGGGAACATCGAGCTTGCCCATGTTCTTAGCTACCTTCTTCGAAAGCTTAGCTATCGACTTAGGAGCCAAAAGTGCGGGAGCTACGCCACCCTCGGGTGAGCCGTATGCGATGTTGTAGGTATACTGTCTCGAGTAGGACTTGGATACTCTGTATGCTGTGTCAAAGAGTGTCCAGAAGCCGTTGCCGTTGGACTGGAAGGTGTTGCCGGTAATTGTTGCATAGAAGTCGAACTTCTCGCCGTCAAGATACTTAAGCAAGTCCTTAAGTCCGCCCTTGCCGCCCAAAACGCTTGCAACTGAATCAGCTGTATCTATCTTGGAGGACATCGAGTCGTTTGTCCAGTCGTTATAAGTAACGGTCATATCGTTAACGCCCAAGCCCTTAAGCTCGGAAACGATTTCGATTGCCTGTTCAAAAGTAGTGAAGGCAGTCTTGATATCAATCGGGATACCGATGATAGATCTGGGCTTTAATGTGCCGCCGAAGAAGTCAACGTATAAAGGAGCGTCGCCTGCTTCAACCTTAGAGGTCAAGCCTTCTTCCTCTACAAGGTAGTTTCTGTAAACTTCAGCGATCTCGCCATAGGTTACTGTTTCTTCCTTCGAGGTTACGGGGTAGTACTTAACGCCTACTCTGGGAACGCCGATGCTGCCGTCGCCCTGTTCGAAAACGATGATGGTAGCGGAGTCGCCGGTCATGTAGTAGTTGTCGTTAGATCTTAATGTGAAGTTGAAGTAGCAGTAGTTGTAAGAGGAGGGGTCGTTCTTTGTGTAGCTGACGTTTGCGTTAGCAGATGCGAATGTTTCGCCGTCGGAAGCTACCATTACAAGACCGTTAGCACCCTTAACCATTGCCATAACGGGCAGGTAAGCCTGTTCAACTTCGTCGGGAGCTACTTCCTTAACCTGAGTAATATCTCTGCCATAGACAGGCTGGCTGTAAGCAGCATAGTTGCCCTTGCCGTTGTTAAGGTCGATTCTTGCGCCCGAACCGTCGGGAATGAGCATGTAACCAACGTCTTCGGTGGTTGCAGCGCCCATGAAAGGCATAAGCGAAAGCTCGGTAAGAACGATTACGTCCTGAGAGGATTCTTCATCGTCGTCCTTCATAGTGCTGTAACCGGCAGTTTCCTTGATTTCGTCGGTATTAACATAAACGTACATGTTATCCTCTTCAAGGATTACATAAACCGGTACCTTAGCCTTTGCAGAGCTGAAGTTATAGGTGATCTTAACACCGTTGTCAAGAATCTCATATTCTGTGTCTTCTTTAGAAGTAGACTGTCTGTAAGAATAGAGGAAGCTTGATACGATAAGGTCGGTTGCGTTGCCATATTTAACAGCAACGTTGGACAAACGGTTTTCCTTCAAGGTGTTCTTTTCTGTTGCCGGGTCGCTTAAAGCGTTGACACAGGTAGACCAGTGAACGTAACCGCTTTCCTTAACCAAAAGGCCGATTCTTTCGAATTCCTGGTCGAGGTAAAGAGCGAGATTAGCATTTTCGGTAACAAGAGTAGATCTTGCCAATGCTTCTTCATCGGTAAGAACGAGGATAACTTCTTCCTCTTCTTCCTCTTCCTCAGCTTCACCCTCTGCAGGTGCTTCTTCACCTTCTGCAGGTGCTTCTTCGCCTTCTGCAGGTGCTTCTTCGCCCTCTGCGGGAGCTTCTTCACCCTCTGCAGGAGTATCAGTAGTCTCTGCCTGTTCGGTGTTTTCTGTGTTTTCGCCTTCGGTTTCGTCAGCGAAAAGTGCTGTTGTAAAGATTGATGTGAGAATTGCCATGACAAGCAGGCAAGCGATCAATCTGAGAAATCTATTCATCATCTTATACTCACTTTCTGCTCGCTTAGCTTCTTACTCTATACAAGATTTCTGTATAGATGGTAAGAATGAAGAGCCATACCTGCTGGAAGAGTGACATGACCAATACGAGCAAGCAAAGTATAAGAAGCATACCTGCAACTGTAAGAATCATGCTTATGATTGTCTTTGTGAATGTGTACTGGTGGCAAGCTTTCATGCCGAATACGAGCATTATACCGCTCCATGCCAAACCGATTGTGCTGATACTTGTTGTCCAGATCGATTCGTCAAGTGTGAGGAAGTAGGAAATGCCGGTGGAAAGGAAGCTGCATACGATGAAAGGAACCAGAGCATATGCTGTGTAGATAGCGATTCTGCGCATGTTGCCTTCACCGTCTAAAAGTGTGC
This sequence comes from Candidatus Faeciplasma sp., assembly GCA_045537675.1. Taxonomy (GTDB): domain Bacteria; phylum Bacillota; class Clostridia; order Oscillospirales; family Ruminococcaceae; genus Faeciplasma. Next base: position 11,614 of record JAZSPX010000035.1, read on the forward strand.
AGAGCGACCAGTTAGCTACTACCCATGTTGCATAGTAAGCAACGCTCTGTACCAGAATGGGAACTACGTTGAAGATATCGGAGTAAGCTCTCATATTGAAAGCGAAACCGCCGTATCTTGCAGATACCATCTGTGCGAGGAAGAGGAAGAATACGATAACCAATGAAATCTTCATCGAGCCGGCTTTCTTCCATCTCATATCCTCATAACCCTCGAAAGGATGGAAAATAACGTGACTAAGCCACTGTAACGGCGTCATATCATAAATCATTATTTGCTTCCTCCTTTCTTGTTATTAATGCTAACAATGATGTTTTTAACCAATTCAACAATCTTGTCTGCAACCCACTTAATGCCTCTCTTGATAAGCTTATCGGGGATAATCTTACGCTTCTGGAGCTGCTTAACAGTGAACCATGCTGCCACGATAATAATCAATACGATTACGATAAGTGTGAAGTTGTCTCTCAAGAGGTCCTGACGCTGAGCTTCGAATGCTCTGTCATAGTCGTCTGCGTTGAACGCAAGCTTAAAGTACTTCATGGATTCGTCGTACTTATCCTGATTAAGGAGTGCACGGCCGATTGCAAGGTAAGCCATGTTATAGTTACCGTCGCGCTTCAATACTTCACGCCAAAGGTCAAGCGAGTCTTCATACAAACCTTCGTTGAACATTTCTACTGCTTCGTGTACCAAAGCACCGAAGTAAGTTTCTTCAAAGATTGTAACGTCGTTGTTTCTGCCGTCGAGAACGTAGATGTATTCGCCGAAGCATTCAACAGCGTTGGGGTTGTCAAAGCCGCCGTTCTGTCCTTCCTGGTCGCAACCGAAGATGAACAAAAGGTTACATTCCTTGTCATACTGGAACACACGTCCCGAGGTATAGTCAAGGATGTTGATGATGCCGTTGTCGCCGATCGTAATGTCGGTCAAACGGGTTGCTGCTGTTGTAGCAGTGTTTGTAATGGATTCCTGGTCACCAAACGAGATGTCTGCTGCGTTTGTTGTGGTTTCCAAGATGTTGTAGCCTGCGGGGTTAAGCTTCTTAACAGCGTCGGTTGCAACGTCTGCAACTTCGGTTACTGTGTAAATAAAGCCTTCGTGGTCAAGGTCGAAGTTTGCATATTCAACAGGGGTTGCCTTGATCATACCGGCAATCTGTTCTTCGGAAGCAAACTTTCTCCACAATTTGTTTCTGATAACTTCAGCAGTTACTTCTACACGGTTTGCACCGTAGTAACCGATGAAGGAGCCGCTGGGTGCGAACATGATAGCACCCTTGTTTACTGCGGGGCAGATAACGTAAACGTTGGAAGCTGCGTCTACCAGAACCTTTGTGCAATAGAAGGACTGAGAGTCATAAAGCTCGGTATCGGGTCTTACGTATTCGTTAAGAATCACACCGTCAAATCCGGCCTTGATGACACGCTGATTATCTCTGTCGGCAATATACATGATGTCGTTATCATCAACATAAATGCCATAGGGGCTCTTAAGGGTAAGAAGCTCTGCAGTGGAAATAACGTTTCCTTCAGCGTCCTTGGTTTCTTCTTTAAGCTTACTGCCTGTAAATTCTTTATAGCATGCAATAAGGTTAAAGTTAATGTCTAATCTTAAAATTCTGTTGTTACCCGTATCAACAATAAAGAATTCATTGTTGGGCGAGAGGTAGAAGTCCTTGGCATCGTTTAATGTTGCGGGTTCATCCTCGCTGATAAATAACGGGCTGTTGGGGTCGGAGAGCTGTCCCAAACCCATCTCTGCGCCGGTTACGGTGTCTTTAACGATGTAACCGTTCTGAGAAGGAAGGGCAACGCTCCATGCGTTGTAGCTATAGGATGTATACGGATCCTCTGCGTTCACAACGGTTGCAAATGTGCAAACCGCCATGACGAGAGCAACCAGCATACAAAGAGTCTTTTTCAAGTTCATACTCGTCACCGCTTTTCACCTTTCATTATAATTAAGCATAGTCGTTTAATCTTAGTCCTTCATACCCGAGTTAGCCATGGTTTCCATAACGTTACTCTGTGCAATAAGGAAGATTACAAGCGGAGGAATCATAAGTACTACAGCCGAAGCGTAGATGATACCCTGACGGGCAATACCTGCTGCTGCGATCTGAGACATGATTGTAGGAAGGGTCTTAAGGTCTTCTTCATATACCAAAGCGCCGCCCTGAACGTTCCATGCTGCCTGGAATACGAAGATGATAAGGGTTGCAATAGCAGGCTTCTGGTTAGGAATAACTACCTGCCAGCAGGTTCTGAAAGCACCTGCACCGTCTACCTTTGCGGCGTCGATGATCGAGTCGTTGATCGTCGACATATTCTGACGCATGAGGTAAAGACCCATTGAGGTTGCAACGTTCGGTAAAATAAGTGCCCAATATGTATTGATCATACCCATCTTAGCCATTACTACGAACTGCATGATCCATGTAGCGGTAGAGGTGAACAAGAGGGCGGTTACGATTAACTGGTTTAAGAAATTGTAACCGGGGAAACGGCACTTGGACAAACAGAAAGCACAGCAGCAGCATACGAATACGTGCATGATTGTGATTACGATTGTAATAAATACCGAGTTGAATACGTATCTCGAGAAGGGTACCCACAAGTTGCCGGCAACCTTAAAGAGGTTCGAGAAGTTCTCGCCGGTAGGAGACACTACGTAAAGCTTAGGCGGGAATACGAAGAGCTCGGAAATCGGCTTGAAGGACTGAATGATTGAGTAGTAAAGCGGGAAAATCATAAAGATTCCCAAGAGTGCGAGGAGAACGAAAATACAAATATCTCCCGCAAGTGAAGCGTTTATGTGCTTGCCTTTAGACTTTTTAACACGAACTTTTTCAATGTTAACAGGCTTTTTTCTTCTTGCCATTATGTATTTCCCCTCCTTTAATCAGTATATTTGCTCAGTACGCCGCGGATGATCTTATTGAAGATAAGCATTACGACGAACAGTACCATACAGATTGCTGAAGCATAACCCATTTCGTAACGGATGGAACCGTAGTCCTGAGCGTGGTTCATAACAGTATGTACAGCGTAGTTAGTGGAAGGCAAGCCACAAAGTGCAGCACCTACGCCACCAACGGTGAATGCGCCCGAAATTGCCAAAACGGCTGCGAACAAGAGAGACGGGCCCATTGCAGGGATTGTGATTGTGAAGAGCTCCTGGAAGCGGTTCTGGATACCTTCGATAGCACCTGCTTCATAAAGCGAGGAGTCGATACCCTGGAAACCTGCACGGAGTGCCAAGAAGCCCGCACCCATTGAAGTCCAGAGCTGAACGATGATAACAACCGTCATCATATAGGTTGTGTCGGTCAGCCACTGTGCTGCCTGAGTGATGATGCCCAAGTCCAAAAGAACCGAGTTGAGGTAGCCGTAAGAGTCGCCCGAGAATACGAGCTGCCAGATTACGAATGCCGAAGGAGTCATGGACGGAGCGTAGAATACGAATGTGAAGAATACCTTAAGGAAGGGACTCATTTCATTGATGAGCCATGCAAGAATGAAGCTCAATACGTAGGAGAACGGACCTGTGAAGATCGCAAAGATCAAGGTGTTCTTAACTGCAATAAGGAATACGTCGTCGTTTACGAACAAGGAATAGAAGTTCTGAAGTCCGATAAACTTGGGGAACTGTACCAGGTTAAAGCTTGTAAGACCCAGAGGGAATGACATTACAACCGGTACGATAGTGAAGATTGTGAAGAGTGCGAAGAAAGGAAGCATCATCCAGTAGCATGCTTGATTTCTTTTTACAAGGTGCCATGTGTAAGCCCATTTGCTCTGAGTGTTGATCGGCTTGGGCTTCTTAACGGTTTCAGTTTTTACTTTAGCCATTATTACTTCCTCCTTTCTTTATGCTATTCCGAGGTCTTCGGGTGTAAGGCCAAGTTCCTCGTACTTTCTCATAATTTCGTCGTTGATATCTCTGTTGTACCAAGCAAGAGTGTCTCTGGGGTTCTTGTTAAGGTTAACAGTATCACGGAATGCGTTGGTGATGTTACGTCCTACGATATAAGTCGAAGGAATGATGTCGATTTCAACGGTTTCGTTCATCTGAGTCAAGATAAGATCGAGTTCGGACTGGCTCCATGCGAGCTGTGCCAAAGCTTCCTGGTTAGCGGTGTCGAAACGACCGAGAGGACCTAAGAGAGCTTCGATAGATCTGCCGTATTCAGCCTGAATTTCGCCCGAAGTGAACCACTTACAAAGTTCCCAAGCGTCCTTTCTCTGCTGTTCATTAAGCTTCGAGAAGATGATGCAGCCTGCAGATGCAGAAGTGGTCGAACGGTTGATGTTGCCGTTTTCATCAGGAGTACCGGGAAGAAGATCGAATTCCCAAAGACCTCTGATTTCGGGAGCAGCCATGTAAAGCTGGTTATAGAAGGTGTAACCTGTCAAAATGATGGGGTATTCACCGTTTCTGAAACGGGTGAACTGGTCGAACGATTGCTGGAAGCTGTAAGTTGTATAGAACTTAGTCCACATTTCAAATGCTTCAACAGCCTTCTGTTCGGTAAATCTTGTTTCAGTAAGGGTTTCGTTATAGTAAGTCATGTCGCGCTGAACCATGAACGTACCGAATACGTCAAAGTTGAAACCAACGCCCATGTAGCTTCTCTGAAGAGTGGGGAGCATTTCAATGAGTTCATCCCATGTCTGAGGACCTCTGTCGAAGCCGAAGGAGCTTAAAACGTCGGTTCTGGTGAACATCATCGAGAAGCCCTGAGAGATAGGCAAGCCGTAAACACCCTTGTTGGGACCTTCACTATAGGTGTAAAGAGTCATGATGTTATCAGCAAATCTCTTGGTAACTTCGTCATAATCCTCGAACTGAGAGATATCTACCAAGCAATCACGTGCAGCAAGCTGAATCGGGAAGTCGCCGCCGATGAAGAGCGCAACGTCAGGGCCCTTGCCTGCTAAGGTTGCTTCCAAAATACCGCCCTGTACAAGGTTGATAGAAGCTTCAATTCCTGTTTCGGGAATGAAGTAGGAGTCTACGAGTTCCTTAACGATCTGTGCCTGGTCACGGCCCAAGGATACCCAAACGTTCAAGGAGTCCTTGCTGGTGTCGGACAAGATGTTATAGTCTGCAAAGAAGGAGCCGATGAAGGACTTGGTGCTGAACCACAACGACTGCAGGAAGTTTTCCTTAACGGTCGAGAACTTCTTGTCTGCAGAGGTGATTTCGATCATGTCTACTTCAAGGTACTGGCTTCTATAGTCGGTCATCCACTGTGCCAAGGAAGTGATGTTGTCCTTGATCTGGTTAAGGTTGCTGGGAATATCGTCAGGACGCTTGATACATCTCTTCAAAAGGTCGGACATGGTTTCAAGGGAAACAGCTTCTGTACCCTCGGTACCTGCCAGAACTTCGATCTGACCCTTAAGCTCGATGAGCATATCAGAATACTTCTGGAAGTCGGGAATGATAGAAGGAATCTGATTCTGGATCATGTAGGTGTTGTATTCGTCAGGCAAAGGACCGGTGATCTGCAAGATCTGACGGTAGTAGCTGTTGAGGTAGTAAACAACGTCGTCGAGCTGACGCATGATGTCACCGATTTCACCGGGAACAGCTTCTAATGCAAGGGTGTGCTCGCCTGCTTCAAGCCAGAAGTAAAGGGTGTTGCCGTCTGCATCGGTAGGAGTTACACATTCCCAACCGGTGGAGTAGTAGAACTTAACCTGTTCTGCGTCATCACAGGGAACCTTACCGTCGATGTAAAGTCTTCTGTTCGAGTAAAGACCTCTCATCAAGTCCTGCTTAGCTCTGATACCGATCTTTACCCAGCCTGCTTCTTCCATGGTGAAGTTCCATGTTACTGTCTGTCCTGCAGACTTCCAGTTGTCGGCGCCGATGGTGTTGTAGATCATGTTTACAGCGTCGGAAGGAGAAGTGAGGTAGGTGGATCTGTTATATGTAGCGTAAAGGGTAACGTCCGACTTGAAGTCAGCCTTTTCACCCTCTAACTTAACGTAAATTTCCTTGGAAGCGGCTGCAACGCTTTCGTCGGTTGTAACGTTTTCAGCGTCAGCAGTAGCAACTACGGGCTTTTCGTTGTAAAGTCTGATCTGCGAGATAGCAAATCTTGCCTTTTCAGACTTAAGGGTAATAATGTGGTCGCCCTTTGTGAAGTAGAATCTCAACGGGTCATTGAACAAACCGTCGGTATCCTTTAACGAGGCTGTCTGCCAGGCAAGGAACTCTACAAGGGTAGGTCTTATCTGGTTGCCGTGAGAGTCCATCTTGAATTCTCTCGAGCCGTCCTCTGCATATACAAAGTCGCCGTTTTCGTCTCTCATATAGCCCTTTTCGTTATCTACCCAAACCTTGCTCAAAAGAACACGTTCAGCAGTAGAGTAAGGAGCTTCACCGTCGATAAGAATGGAGAATTCAATATCGTTTGCAGCACTTGCCAAAGCATAGTACATCATTTCGATATTGTAAATACCTTCTTCTGTAACGGTTACAGGGAAGTCGACAGAACCGGAAGCATTAGGCCAAACCAAAGCCTCAACACCTTCGATGGTGTCAACATATGCTCCTGTTTCTTCGCTTGCGTTTGTATATACGGAATAAGGAATTACTACTTCCGTATCGGGACGTACAGCATCAATGTGCTTGTCGTAATATGTGCTGTATGTACGTGCTCTGTTTGCATCTTCAAGGCCCTGAGCAGAGGTTTCCTTGATTTCAGTAGTCTGCTCTGTGGTTGCGCCTGTGTCAACCTCATCAGCATAGACAACTGCCAATGTCGGCACGATCATCGCTAAAGCTATAACAAAAGAGATTATGCGCCTAAACATTTTGTCTTTCACTGTGAATCCACCTTTCATAGTATTTGGATACATATATTATCCCATTTGGGTAAATAAAGAGTTTTACTGAGCCTTGTGGATGTAGATCCTCTGCTCTTCAAGGTCAAGGTCTGCCTTAACCTTCTCGCCGCCCTTAATATCAAGTGCTTCAAGGTAATCCTTAGGCAGCTGCAATCTGCCTGTACGGTCAAGTACAACAAGCTCTTCGGAAATAAATTCTTCCTCAGCTTCAGCAGCGTCATAAGCGTTGAGTCCTGCGGATTCCTTAAGAATCTCGGCATGAGATTTTTTGATGATTTCGCTCGAGGTTCTACCGTCGCGGATAGAAACAACTCGGTCTATCTTCTTGGCCAAGCGAAGGTCGTGGGTTACAATTACGATTGTAATGCCGCGCTTTTCGTTAAGCTCTTTAAATACGTTAAGAATCTGGTCAGAGGTCTTTGTGTCAACCGAGCCGGTAGGTTCGTCTGCCAAAAGAAGCATCGGGTCGTTTGCAAGCGAGATCGCAATAGCTACACGCTGCTGCTCACCGCCCGACATCTGATCGAGTCTTGAATTAACTCTGTGCGAAAGTCCAACCTGATCAAGAAGGTCAAGCGCTTTTTGGCGTCTTTCCTTCTTGCCCTGCAAAAGCATGGGAAGCTCAACGTTCTGCACAGCAGTTAAATAAGGTACAAGGTTACGCGCATTGTTCTGCCAAACAAAGCCGACAATGTTGCGCTTGTAAATCATGTAGTCCTCTTCGGTAAACTTCAAAAGGTTTCTGCCGCAGATAGTAAGGCTACCTGCCGAAGGCTTATCGAGACCGCCGAGCATATTAAGCAGTGTCGATTTACCGGAGCCCGAAGTACCGACGATTGCAACAAGCTCGCCTTTTTTGATCTGAAGGTCGAGGCCCTGAAGTGCAACTACTTCAATCTGGTCGGTCTTATAGATCTTAACCAGGTTTTCGCATTCAATCGCATATTCCGATTCGTCGCCGCCGGGCACGAGGATCTCGGCCAAGTGTTCTGCTAACTTTTTCTTCTTACTCAACAATCTCACCGTCCTCTAATGTATATACAGCATCGGCAATTTCGAGCAAGCTCGGGTCGTGCGTTGTCATAACAATTGTCATGTGTTCTTCCAAAACAAGCTTTTTGAAAAGCTCAACGATGTGATGCGAAGTAGCGCTGTCAAGCTCTGCCGTGGGTTCGTCTGCAAAGATTATTCTGGGCTCGTGTGCCAAAGCACGCGCAATAGCTACACGCTGCTGTTCACCACCCGAAAGCTCGCCGGGTCGGTGATACATTCTCTTTGCAAGACCAACGTCTTCCAAGCACTTTTTAACTCTTTCCTCTCTCTTGTCAAAGGGGAATTTAGAAAGTCTTAAGCCGAAGTCTACGTTTTCGTAAGCGGTCATAGATGACATTAACGCAACAGACTGGAAGACGAACGCCATTTTATAGCGGCGAAGCTCATCTCGCTTCAAGTCTGAAAGTTTGGTAATATCGACTCCGTCGAATAATACCTCTCCCTTTGTGGGTCTGTCCAAAGCTCCCAAAAGGTTAAGTAGTGTTGTTTTACCCGAGCCTGAACGGCCCTTTAAAATGGTCAGCTTACCCTCTGCGACAGTGATGTTGATGTCTTTAAGGGCGTGAACCACGCTGCCGTCGCCGATATTAAAGTCTCGGCACAGGCCGTTGGTTGCAAGCAACGTCGCCATTTCGCACCTCCTGTGGTGAAAAGATTGCCATGATGTTTTTGTGCATTTTGAACAAATTAGGGGTATCAACCTCTATAAACACGGATAAGCAAACACCATTTCCGTAATTTTGAACAATTTTAAACGGAAAGATATTTGCTTTGGTTATTTATGTATTCAGTTGATACACATATTTTTCGTTCTTATATTATAACAAAACAGGCTGTGCATGTCAATATAATTTACAGCTTTTTAACACATATTTTTCACAGAAAAACAAACAAAAAAACACCACCCGTCTGCATCGGGTGGTGTTTGAAAACTGAATTTATCAGTTATATATCCTTCTTAATAGGAGGAATTATCTTCTCTTGGAAGCTACAACTGCAGCTGCAGCAACGAGCATAGGAACTACTGCGAGAACCAAACCGGTCTTGGGGTTTTCTTCTACAGCGGGTTCTTCGTCTTCTGCGGGTTCTTCAACGTCAACAGTTACATCTTCTTCTTCGTCAGTAGTGGATTCAACAGGATCTTCTACTTCTTCGATTACTGCGTCAGCAGTGGAGAGGATGAGGGTGATGCTATCTGCCATAGCTTCTGCACCGAAGCGGAGTTCCTGGCCCTTGTAGTTAGCAGCCTTGGAGTAAGCAGAGCCGTCCCAAGTTTCGAACCAATCGAGGTCGCCGAGCTTGTTGTCACTGATGTTAGCAATCTTGTCATTGTCAACTCTGTCAAGAACCTGGTAGCCGATTACGTTGCCCTGATCGTCAGTAACGTCTACTACAGCCAAAACGTTGTAGATGTTAGTGATGTCTTCAGAGATAGCGAAAGCGGTGTTCCATGTGCCGTAGGTAGCATTGTAAAGAACGTCCAAAGGAACGTTGAATACGAGTTCTTCAGCAGTACCGTCGATGTTAACAGTAGCTACAGCCTTTCTGGAATCAGCATAGCCGAACCAGTCGTTTTCGTTGCCAGCGCCGTGCCATACTTCAGCATTCTTAGCCCAGAGGGTGTAAGTGAGGTTACCGGTTACGGGCTTGTTGAGGTCAACAACGATCTTAGCGGATTCAGCGCCAAGAACAGCAGCCTTGTTAGCAAGGGTGTGGTCCCATTCGAATACGTAAGCAGCCAACTGAGGATCGCCAGCTACAGCGTTGTTGAAGAGATCAGAAACGAAAGCATACTTAGCAGCATGAGTGGTAGGACCAACCTGAGCGCCTACGGGTGCCCAATCCTGCATGTAAGAAGTGGAACCTACAACCTTGGTGTAGTCAGCATCGTTCTTAACTACCTGGATGTAACCTTCAGTAGTCTTGCAGCAGTCGCCGTTGTTGATAGCCCAAGCAGACCATTCACCGGGAATAGCAAGGGTAGCAACGAGCTGGATGGAAGTGATGTCATTAACAGCAGTAGACTGGGGAATAGTGGTCCAGTTAACGTTGTTAATGAAGTTGTGGGTCAAGAAACCGAAGTTAACGATCTGCTTGTTGTAGCTAACCTTGCCTTCAGGGGTCTTGGTAGCAGCATTTTCGTAAGTGGGAGCGAGCTTGTAGGATACGCCGTTTACGATGATTTCCCACTTGATTTCGTTGCCGTCAGCATCACCGAACCAGCCGGGGGTGATCTTGTTAGGCAAGTTGAGTTCGAAAGCGTACTCAGGGGTCATATAGCCATAAAGAGCATATACGGGGATGGTGCAAGTAAGAGTACCGTCAGTAGTAACGGTGTTCTTGTTAGCGTGAAGAGCGATAGATACGTCTTCAGCGAAAGCTGTGATAGCCATTGCAGAAACAGCCATCATGACTGCGAGTAATACAGCCAATACCTTTTTCATGTTCATGAAAAATTTCCTCCTTTTTAAATTTGGATATTGTTTTCATCCCTATAACGGGTTATAGAGATCAAATGTGTGACTCGGGATTCCGAGACGCGGTCATTATAACATTTATCGGCGCATTTGTCAATAGATTTTCAAAACTTGCCGATTTTATGAGATAACGGCGCCTTTCATAAGCTTCCCGTTGTCTAATAAGTGTCAGGAAAACTTCATTTTGTTTCAACATTTTTTAAAAATTTGCACATTTGTGAGAAGTCACAGAAACACCAATTTGTTCTGCGCCGTTTTTATGCATATTCGCCACAAAACGCGCAACAATCCCTTTGTTCAAGCCAAAAACCAGCACAAAAAGTAAAAATTAAAGGGACTCTTTCGGAGTCCCTTTAAAATTTTTACTTAGCCTTGGTAGCAATTTCTTCAAGAAGCTTTGCAACAAGCGTGTCAACACTCATCGAGCCAAGGTCGCCGCCCTTGCGGTTTCTCACAGAAACTTCATTAGCTTCAAGCTCGTTATCGCCGATAATAAGCATATAAGGAGTCTTGTTAAGCTGTGCCTGGCGGATCTTATAGCCGATCTTTTCACTTCTTGCGTCAACCTCAACTCTTATGCCATAACTTTCAAGCTTTGCGGCAACTTCGTTTGCATAGTCAAGCTGTCTGTCGGCAATAGGCATAATCATCACCTGCAAGGGCGAGAGCCACAAGGGCAAAGCGCCTGCATATTTTTCAAGCAAGAGGGCAAGTGTTCTTTCATAGCAGCCCATAGATGTGCGGTGAATGATATAAGGATTCTTCTTCTCGCCGTCGGCGTCAACATATTCCATGCCGAACTTTTCAGCAAGAAGCATGTCAATCTGAATGGTAACGATAGTGTCTTCCTTGCCGAAAACGTTCTTGCACTGAATGTCGAGCTTGGGACCGTAGAATGCAGCTTCGTCAATGCCGATTTCATAATCAAGGCCGATAGCGTCAAGAATGTTGCCCATAACTCTCTGTGCTTCTTCCCACTGTTCTGCAGTGCCCTCATACTTGTTGTTGGGGTTAGCAGGGTCCCACTGAGAGAATCTGAACGTGCAATCCTCCCAAAGGCCTAAAGTTTCTAAGCAATAACGTGCCAAATCAAGGCAGCCTCTGAATTCCTGTTCAAGCTGGTCGGGTCTTAAAATAAGGTGACCTTCGGAAATTGTGAACTGTCTTACTCTGATAAGTCCGTGCATTTCGCCCGAATCTTCATTTCTGAAGAGTGTCGAGGTCTCGCCCAATCTCATGGGCAAATCTCTGTAAGAGCGCTGTCTGTTAAGGAAGACCTGATACTGGAAGGGACAGGTCATGGGACGAAGTGCGAAGCATTCCTTTTCCTCATCGTGGGGGTCGCCCAAAATGAACATACCGTCAAGGTAGTGGTCCCAGTGGCCGGAGATCTTATAAAGCTCGCGCTTTGCCATTAAAGGTGTTTT
>JAZSPX010000154.1:0-7233 GCA_045537675.1 Candidatus Faeciplasma sp.
GTCTGCGTCGCTTCGGGTGACAGCATAGAAGTAAGAGGCTAAGGGATATGTACCGTTTTCAATATTCTCGGCGGTGGGGGCAACACCGTTGATGCTTAAAAGTTTGATCTGGTCGTTGGCGACCATTTCGGTGGAGTAGAACCTGAACGAGAAGCCGATTGCATTTTTGTAGTTTTTATAGTCAGCGGCTCTTCTTATAATTCCGCCCATGCCAGAAACTACGTCGTCTATGGGAGGAGTCATAAGCGTTTTGCCTGTCATGATTTTTTCAAGCGTGCTTTGGCTGCCGCTGCCTTCATCTCGCTGGAAAGCACGGATTTCGCCAAAGCCTTTGACACCAAGGTCTTCCCAATCGGTTATCTCGCCCGAATAAATTGCCTGCACCTGTTCGAGGGTTAGGTTATCAATCGGGTTTTTGCTGTTGACGAAGAAAACAAATGCCTCTTTACCTATGGGGGTGTAAACAAGCTCGACACCGTTGTCGGCGGCATATTGCTCTTGCTCTTTCGAAGGGCCTGCCACAAAAATGATGTCAGCCTCGGGTGCAACAATTCTTTTGTATGCACCTATCGTGGTATTGCATGTTAAGTAAAGTCCGTATAAAGAATCGCCGGATATCAGCTCTTCGGGGTAAGTGGCTTTTGCAAAGGCTGAGTATATGGGATAGAGCGCTGTAGCGCCGTCCATTCGGGGCGGGTTTTTGCCGAGAGTTAAGGTCGAGGGTTCATCAAGCTCGGCGACCTTGGTGTTATCGGCATATGGAATGTAGTCATAGAGAATTCTGTCGCTTTCTTCGATGGTGGGGATGTTGGTGTCGATAACATCTCCTATAATTACTCCTGCCGAAATCATTATACACAATGCCATGCATATACAAAGAGGGATGAGTATGTATTTCTTTTTAAGAATACGCCAAAGTGCGCAAGCAGATATAATTGCTATGAGTGTGCCCATTATGAACACTGTGGGAATGAGTTCATTGGCATAATCGGTGAAAAGAACGATTAAGCTTATTATGATCTCTATAACAAAAATAACACCCAGAATAAATGGCATGACAAGAATCCTTCCAAGGTTCTTATACTGTGTAAAAGCAATAAGACAAATACCGACAACGCATAATGTTAATGCTGCAAACGGTATGAGTAAGCACAGCAGTACACTTATGACAACCGAAAATCCACCCATAATAATACCTCCTGAGATTATTTATATAGATTATTTATATTATAATAATAAAATATATTGTTAATTTTGTCAATGAATGGCGGTTTATAGTTAAAAACACTTTTTAAGCGAATTTATTAAAAAGCTATTGACAATTGGCAAGCTTTGTGATATTATAATTTCTCGTGGAATGCGCTCGTAGCTCAGCTGGATAGAGTGACTGGCTACGAACCAGTAGGTCAGGGGTTCGAGTCCCTTCGGGCGCGCCAAAAAACGATCTTCTTTTGAAGGTCGTTTTTTTATTTGCCATAATCAGCGCAGATATTCTCCACTTGTTTTCTATTGCAAAAGTTGAGTACATTTGCTATAATGGTTTCTACTGATGCGGTTATGCCGCAAAATTGCTTTAAACACAAAGAATTAACATATAAACGCAAAACTAAGGATGGTACATATTAATGGATTTGGAAAATAAGGTTATTCAGGATTTAGAACTGCCCTGTGTTGCGACGAGGGATATTATTGTTCACCCAAAAATGACTGTTAGATTTGACGTGTCGAGGGCGAGGTCTTTGGCTTCGTTGAAAACAGCACTTGAAAGCACAAGACTTGTGTTTTTGACAGCACAGAAGGACAACAGCGTTCAGGACCCCGACATTAACGACGTTTATAAGATTGGTACGGTTTGCGAGATTAAGCAGATCGTTAAAGGTACCGACGGTATCTCGAGAGTTAGGGTTGACGGACTATACAGAGCGAAGCTTTTGAAGTTTTCGAAAGAGGGCTTTGGAATTACCGCAACGGTTAAGCCGTTAAAGAACTTCTCGAAGGACAAGGCATTGGTTGATGAGATCAACGCTATGACAAGAGTTATTAAAAGCGCTTTCGAGGCTTATTCGCACGTTGTGCCCAGAATGCCCGAGGAGCTTAAAGCGGCAGTTTTGAACGCAAAGAGCCCGCTTGAGCTTTATGAGGCTATTGCTTTTAACGTTAACATGACGACCGAAGATAAACAGCAGGTATTGGAAACCTCGACCTTAAGCGATAAGCTTGCGGTTTTGCTTGCGATTTTGACTAAGGAAACGCATATTCTTTCGATTGAGAAGGATATTCATTCGAAGGTGAGCGAGGTTATTGAACGCAGCCAGCGTGAATATTACCTGCGTGAAGAACTGCGAGTTATTAAGCGTGAGCTTGGCGACGATGACGGCGACGACGAGGCTTATAAATATTTAGAAAAGATTTCGAAGCTTGGCCTTAGCGAGCAGATTGTTGAAAAGCTTGTTGATGAAGCTAACAGACTGACAAAGATGCCCTCAGGCTCGCAGGAAGCGGCAGTTATAAGAGGATATTTAGATACAGTGCTTGCCTTGCCGTGGAATGAAAAGACAGTTGATAACACCGACATTAAGAAAGTTTCTGACCAGCTTGACCGTGACCACTATGGCATGAAAAAGGTTAAAGAGCGTATTTTGGAGCTTTTGTCGGTAAGGGCGCTGACACCCGACGTTAAGGCACAGATAATCTGTCTTGCAGGCCCTCCCGGTGTGGGTAAGACTTCTATCGGACGCTCGATTGCCGAGGCTTTGGGAAGAAAGTACGTAAGAGTTTCGTTGGGCGGTGTTAAGGACGAATCGGATATTCGAGGTCACAGAAAGACCTATATCGGTTCGATGCCGGGCAGAATTATAAACGCAATTAAGCAGGCAGGCAGCAAGAACCCGCTGATTTTGCTTGATGAAATTGATAAGATGTCGAACGACTTTAAGGGCGACCCTTCGAGCGCTATGCTTGAGGTTTTGGACAGCGAGCAGAACAAGGAATTCAGAGACCACTTCTTGGAAATTCCGTTTGATTTATCGGATGTGTTGTTTGTAACGACCGCTAATGATTTATCAACTGTATCTCCTCCCCTTCTGGACAGAATGGATATTATTGAGTTGCCCAGCTATACGAGAGAAGAAAAGTTCGAGATAGCAAAGCGTCATCTTTTGCCCAAACAGCTTAAGAAAAACGGTCTTAACGGCAACATGTTCAGAATTTCGGACATGGGACTTTATGAAATCATTGACCATTACACCAAAGAAGCAGGCGTGAGAACGCTTGAGCGCACCATTGCCTCGCTTTGCAGAAAGGCCGCTAAGGAGATAGTATCGAAAAACGCTTCGAGAGTGACTATTACCCCCGAGACTGCTGAAAAGTATTTGGGAACAAGAAAGTTTACCGATGATTTGAAATCAAACACAGCTTGTGTGGGTGAGGTTAACGGACTTGCGTGGACCTCTGTCGGCGGAACATTGATGCCGCTTGAAGTTATATCGCTGGACGGCAAGGGCGCTATTGAGCTGACAGGCTCTTTGGGAGACGTTATGAAGGAAAGCGCAAAGATTGCTGTCAGCTATGCAAGAAGCGTTGCTGAAAGATTTAACATCGACAAGGATTTCTATACTAAAAAGGACATTCACATTCACGCACCCGAGGGTGCAGTGCCGAAGGACGGCCCCTCGGCAGGTGTGACAATGGCGACAGCCATTATATCGGAGCTTTCGGGAATACCCGTTAGAGCTGACGTTGCGATGACAGGTGAAATAACCTTGAGAGGCAAGGTTTTGGCTATTGGCGGCTTAAGAGAAAAGACGATGGCGGCTTATAAGGCAGGAATCAAGACGGTTGTTATTCCTGCAGCTAACAAGCCTGACCTTGAAGAAGTTGACGACAAGGTTAAGGCAGCGATTGAGTTTGTTTTTGCCGAAACGATTGACGACGTTCTGGAAGTGGCTTTGGTTAGAAATGACAAGCCCTGCAAGGAGCTTCCCAAAAACATTATGAAAAAGACAACAAAGCAGTTAGGAGTTCGGTGCTGATGGATTTTAGAAAAGCTGAGTTTTGTGCTTCTTACGGCAACTTTTCGCAGATACCAAAGCCCCAGCGTTTGGAGATCGCATTTGCGGGAAGGTCGAACGTTGGTAAATCCTCGCTTATAAACAGAATATTCGGCAGAAAGAACTTAGCGCGTGTAAGCTCGGTGCCGGGAAAGACCGCAACGATCAACTTTTATGGCTTGGAAAACATATATTTTGTTGACCTGCCGGGTTATGGATATGCAAAAGTTGCAAAAAGCGAAAAAGAACGCTGGAGCGGACTTATCGGCGGCTATTTGGGAGATACGGATAGAGATTTAGTGCTGGTGCTGTCGCTTATTGATATGCGCCACCCGCCGACAAAGGACGACTTGCAGATGATTGACTTTTTGGTGGAAAACGAGCTGCCGTTTATTGTTGTTCTTACTAAGGCTGATAAGCTTAACAAGACAGAGCGCACAAAGCGCTTAGAGGCTTTGAAGACGGAAATTCCTTATTATGAGGATATTACTGTTATCCCCTTCTCGGCAGTAACTGACGAAGGAGTTGCCGAGGTTAGGCAGATTATTGAGGACGTTGCCCGTGAGGACAGTGAAATTATGGGTGACGAAGCATAGCAATAGTAAAAAAGTTGCTTGATATTTGAGCAAAATTCACAAAGCGTTAATGTTATTTGCATTAACGCTTTACTTTTTTAAAGCATTGTGATAGAATAGAGTCTGTATAAAAATGTACTAATAATATTGGAGGATTTTTCATATGAATTCGAGAATTAAGGATAAGTATTTAGACGACCTTTTTGAAGCTATTCTTCTTTTGGAAACTGAAGAAGAGTGCTATAACTTTTTTGAAGACCTTTGCACCGTTTTAGAGTTGAGATCGCTTTCCCAGCGTTATCAGGTTGCTAAGATGCTTAACGACCGCAACGTTTACAGCGACATCGTTTCGGAGACAGGTGCTTCTACTGCTACCATCAGCCGTGTTAACCGTTCTATCAACTATGGTGCAAACGGCTATGCAGTTGTTTTTGAAAGACTTAAGAAAAAGCACGAAAACGACTGATGAGTTACGGCATATTTGCTTCGTATTATGACCTGCTGACAGATAACGTCGACTATAAAGAATATGCCAAGCGCATTGACGAGCTTGTTGCAAAGCACGGCGGCAAACGCGGCAAGCTTGTTGATTTGGCGTGCGGCACGGCGTCTTTAAGCTTGGAGCTTGAAAAGTTAGGTTACACCGTAACAGGGTGTGACCTTTCGTGCGATATGCTTACATATGCGGCGCAGAAGAAGTATTCACAAGGCTCTCGCATTACACTTGTTCAGCAGGATATGACAGCTCTTTCTTTACCGGGTAGAGCTGATGTTTTTGTGTGCTCGCTTGACGCTTTGAATCATTTGGAATGCCTTATGTTCGTTGAAATGACCTTTGCGCGCGTTGCGAAATATATGAAAAAAGACAGCTTGTTTATTTTTGATATGAACACTGTTTATAAGCACCAGCACGTTTTGGCAGACAATGCTTTTGTTTTTGACACGGATGAAGTGTTTGTTACGTGGCAGAATGAATATAATGACATGGAAAGAAGCGTTTTGATAACGCTTGATTTCTTTGTTGTTGAGGACGACGGAAGCCACACAAGATATTCGGAAAGCTTTAAGGAAATGGCTTACAGCGTGAATGAAATTAAGAATGCGCTTGATAAGGCAGGTCTGGAAATTAAAGAGATGTTTGATGATTTGACAAACGACCTCCCCCACGAAAAAACAGAAAGAATTTTGTTTGTTTGCGGACTAAAAAAGTAAGAAGGAACATATAAATGGGTAGAATAGTTAGAACGATAAGCAAGGATGCAGCAGTTGTTTGCAGTGCTATTGACGGCACGGATATTGTTGCCGAGATTGAAAAGATTCACGGCACAAGTGCTGTTGTAACTGCGGCTTTGGGCAGACTGGCACTTGGCACCTCGCTTATTGGATTTGGACTTAAGGATAAGGACGACAGCGTTTCGGTGAGAATTAACGGCGGCGGACCTGTTGGCAACATGGTTGCTGTTTCGGACAGCTTTGGCAACGTTAAGGCTTATTGCGACGAGCCTATCGTTGAGATACCATTAAAGCCTAACGGCAAGCTTGACGTGAGCGGCGCTGTTGGCGTTAACGGCACGATAAGCGTGGTTAAGGATTTGGGACTTAAAGAGCCTTACGTTGGGCAGACAGAGCTTGTGAGCGGCGAGATTGCAGAGGATATTACGAACTATTTAGCAGTGAGCGAGCAGGTGCCGACAGTTTGCGCTTTGGGCGTTTTGGTAAACCCCGACTTGACAGTTAAGCAGGCAGGCGGATTTATTATTCAGCTTTTGCCCTTTGCGAGCGATGAGTGCATTGACGTGATTGAGCGTAACATTCAGACGATGTCGAGCGTTACAAACCTCTTGGAAATGGGATATTCTGCCGAGCAGATTGCTATGCGTGCGCTTGAGGGGCTGGAGCCTAACGTTTTGGACGACTTTGAGGTTGGATATAAGTGCGGCTGCAGCCGAGAAAAGACCGAGAAGATTATAATTTCTTTGGGCAAGAATGACATTAAAGAGCTTGCAGAGGACGAAGTGACCGAGGTTACATGTCATTTTTGCAACAAGGTTTATAAATTTACGAGCGAGGAGATTTTAAACCTCGTTAAAAAATAAAGAATTTGCTAAAAGGTATTGACAAATGCCGTTTAGTTGAGTATAATAATCAAAGTCGCCTGTTAAGGGCGACAAGGATGGGAGCATAGCTCAGCTGGGAGAGCACCTGCCTTACAAGCAGGGGGTCATAGGTTCGAGCCCTATTGTTCCCACCATTTTTGGCCCGGTAGTTCAGTTGGTTAGAACGCTAGCCTGTCACGCTAGAGGTCGTCGGTTCGAGCCCGATTCGGGTCGCCAAAAATGCGGATTTAGCTCATCTGGTAGAGCGCCACCTTGCCAAGGTGGAGGTAGCGAGTTCGAGCCTCGTAATCCGCCCCATATGGTGCCATAGCCAAGTGGTAAGGCGTGGGACTGCAACTCCCTGATCCCCAGTTCAAATCTGGGTGGCACCTCCACAAAAAAGAGCAAGTCTGAAGACTTGCTCTTTTTTAATGAAATTCGACTGCAGCGAGTGAAATAGCTTTGCTGTGAAATAAATGCATAATGTTTTAAGAATACACTGTAATACTTTAC
>JAZSPX010000174.1:0-9283 GCA_045537675.1 Candidatus Faeciplasma sp.
TATTTAATAGTCATCTGTGTAATAACGTTGTCCACAACCTCAATCGAAATAACATAAGCTGTGCCGTTTTCGCTAACGGTCAAAACGCTGAGCGAAAGCCTGTCATCAACATAGTCATCAATTCCAAATGCGTTCACAAGCTCTGCCATTTGGCTTCCAACGCCAACGCCGTTTACCGTAATGTTAACCGGCTTATTCGAGCTTGTCGCAATCTCGGTTATCTGCCCTCTGAATACGGTAACAGAGTCAAAGACTATTACTGTGCCGTCAAATTCAACTCTGCTGGCGTTCTGCATGGCAACAGAACGGTAAGGCTTGTTAGAAAATCTGTTCTGAAGCTCTGTGCTGATGCTGCCCTTAGGGTCAAAATCAACGCCTTCAAGGCTCACCTTAACCTCGCCCTGTGCCATTTCAAGCGCAAGCTCCTCAACTCTTTCGGCCGAGGGTTCATCAGGCATTTCCTCGTTCACTTCGTCGTCAACAGGCAAATCTTCTTCCAGGTCGTCAAAGTCGGTAAACTCAAATTCCTGACGTGTCCAGTTTCGCTTAATATATCTCGAAAGCTCCTTAACAGCCGCCTTGTGAGTATATTTCGCAGGGTTGTTTATCGTTGTTGTAATCACTTCATATTCAAGGTCAAGCATACCCATGTTTGTGTAACCGGGGTCAATGCCTTCGCCGCCCACAAGGTGATAAGCAACGTCCAATCCGTTAATTCTGTGAACCTGATAGCTAAGCTCATAAAGCATCTCGGCATAGCCGTTGTCAAACGTAAGGCAAGCCAGATACTTCTCGCCGTCCTCCATTATCGGTCTGCCCAAAAGCTGGTTTTCCTCAGTTCCGGGATAGGCCAAAAGCATCGTCATATCAAGCTCAACGCTGTTCAAATAGTCATAAGTTAAGTTAATTTCATAAAGTGTCTTTTCGCTTTCAAACGAGGTGTCACCTGTGATGGCCACAGCATCATCTGCCGAGAAAACGTCCTCAACCGTGAACTTAACAAAGTTTACCGAATCCAAATGTCTCAGAGTATCAAGACTCAGGTCGCTGTAACTAATGCCTTCATCCAAATCGTAAGAACCGTCTTCTTCTGCAACAGGTGCGTCGTCAATCTCTTCGCCAAATTCCGAAAGAGCCCTGAAGCTTCTTGCAATGTTTATCGCTTCATAATCGGGCGAGGTTGCATTGCCGACAATATAATCCTCGGCATAATACTCACCGTCATAATCCTCGGGTGCATATACCGACTTGTAAGCCTCAGCAGGGGCTTCTTCGGGCACTGCGTCCACATCCGGCTCAACTGCTTCCTCAATTTCTTCAACATCGTCCAAAACAGCAACTTCATCTTCTTCGTCGGCTTCAATCTCTTCCTCGGCAACGGCATCATCTTCAACGTCTTCCTCAACGTCTACGTCGTTTGTCACTTCTTCAACAAGCACTTCTTCGTTGCCCTTCGAGTCATACATTTCAGGTGCCATAATGTTGTCTTCCACAGCTAAATCAGCCGATTTTTCCACTCTTAAGTTGTCGCCCATAAGCGAAACGACACCAATGGTTGCAACAATCAGCACCAGGCATGCCGCCGTCGCAATATATTTCGAATACTTCATCCAGGGTCTTGCAGGTGCTTCGTTCACTGCAACCGAGGCAAATTCCTTCGCCATGCTCTCCTTAAGGCTCTGCTTAAAGCTGTCGCTTAATTTCAGAGAGCTGACATCGTTTTTATACTGTTCAATTTTCATTGCCAAACTCTCCTTCCAGCATGGTTTCAAGTCTCTTTCTTGCACGGGCAAGAAGCGAAGAGACCGTGTTTATGTTACTATCCAAAATTGTCGCAATCTCCTTAATCGGGTATCCCTCAAAATAATAAAGATATACTACCGTGCGGTATTTCTGCGGCAGTGCCATAACTGCACCCAAAACGGTCCCGTCGTTATATTCATCGTTAACGGGAATATTCTCAGTCAGCTCAACACTTGGGTGAGAATAAACCTTTTTGTTATAGTTCTTGCACATGTTGACTGTCACTCGCAACAGCCAGGCTTTTTCATGTTCGTCCGATTCAAAAACAGGCCGTGCATGGCAAAGCTTCAAAAAGACCTCCTGCGTGATATCCTCAGCATAGTGTGTGTCGCACAAAGCGTGGTAGGCAACACGGTAAACCATGTCCGAATATTTATCTACAACAGAAGATATGTAAGCATTCATATCCTGTGTTTGCATTTTTTTACGATATCTTTGCAGCGATATGCCGCGAAGAGCTCCTTTCTGTCCAAAGTTCGTCAAAATTTCATGTTTCACATATAATACAACCGCAAAACAAAAAATATTGCACACAATTTTATTTTAGCAGATTTTTTTAAATTGTAAATGTTTATTTAAAAATTAATATTTAAGTTGTGCAAAAACTATTGACAAAACCCTTAAAATGTGGGACTATTATTGTGTATAAATGTGTTGATAATTTTTTGTGATTGTCGAAACATATAAAGGGGAGTGAAAAGAGTGAAGAAAGTTCTTGTTGACGGTCATTACGGAGCAGTTAGCTTAAATATTGCCGACCTGATTTGTGCTAGAGACGACCTTGAAGTCATTTGTTTAGAGGATAAGTCCAGGTTCACGCCCCAGCAGCGAATTTCTCTTTTAAACACCGCCGACATAGTTATTTTATGCCAGTCATCAAAAACCGTTGTCGAAACTCTGCCCTTAATCGAAAATCCTCAGACTAAGGTTATAGATACTTCAAACGCACACCGCCTTTCTCCCAACTGGGCTTACGGCCTGCCCGAACTCAGCGCCGACCAGCGAAAGAAAGTTGCGTCCTCGCGTTTTTGCGCTTTGCCTGCCGCAATGGCAACAGGCGCGTCCTTAATTTTAAATCCCTTGGTAAAGTCAAAAATCATGCCGCCCTACCACCCGCTCTACGTCAACTCTGTTGTCGGTTATTCAAGCGGCGGCTCGAATATGATATCGATCTACCGTTCTAAAGAGCGCCCCGCAGGTCTCGCCTCTGCCCGTCAATACGCATTGGAGCAGACCATGATGCAGCAAAAAGAAATCATGCACGCCTGCGGCATCTCCTATCGCCCGTCACTCAACCCCATGATCGACGATTACCCCAACGGCATGCTCGTCACAGTTCCCATGCACTTAAGAACTCTTTCAAAGCGTCTGCACGCCAAGCAGATCTGGGAGACGTTCAAGCGTGTCTACGAGAACGAGCCTTTAATCGAAATCCCCGATTTCGATTCAAGCATCACCGACCTCGGCGGTTTCTTAGACGCTAACGGAATGGCAGGCTCGAACAAAATGCAGCTGTTCATATTCGGCGATAACGACATCTGCCTCCTCGCCGCAAGATATGACAATCTTGGCAAGGGCGGTGCAGGTGCCTGCGTTCAGTGTATGAACCTCATGCTCGGCATTGACGAATTCAAGGGTCTTTAACAGACCGTACCCCGGCACACTTTTTCTCGATAGTAAGGGACGGACAAAAGTCTGTCCCTTTTAATTTTTCAGGAGGGATCGCCGCCATGATTTATATTTGTTTGAAGTAATAGCTTCATCGGCGTTTTTAGGCCTTCACGCAAAAGGCTTAAATAATCTGAAAGGATAATTATAATTTTATGACAGATAACACCAAAACCAAACCCAAGGTATTGCTCGCCGCCGTAGACACAGGCGATTACGACGTCGAGCGTTCACTCGACGAACTCAGCGAGCTTTGTGACACCGCAGGTGCCGAAGTCGTTGCCACCTTAACCCAAAAGCGCCCCACGTTTGACAGCGCAACCTGCATAGGCTCGGGCAGACTTCAGGAAATGGCAGAGCTTTGCCAGAGCCTCGAGATAGACCAGATAATCTTCGATACCGAGCTTACCGCAACCCAAATAAGAAATATCGAAGACGTCACCGATACCCACACCATCGACAGAACGATGCTTATTTTAGATATTTTTGCCCAGCGTGCCACCACTAAAGAGGGCAAATTGCAGGTCGAGCTTGCACAGAACAAATACCGCCTGCCCCGCCTTGCAGGCATGGGTGTCAGCCTTTCCCGTCTCGGCGGCGGCATTGGCACACGCGGCCCCGGCGAAACAAAGTTAGAGACCGACAAGCGCCACATTCGCTCGCGCATTTCGTTCTTAGAGGGAGAGCTTAAAGAGATAGAAGCAAGAAGAAGCCTTCAGCGCAAGCGCCGCAAAAAAGATAACGTCCTGTGTGCCGCAATCGTCGGCTACACAAACGTGGGCAAGTCCACTTTGTTAAACGCGCTTACCGATGCAGGCGTTTTGGCAGAAAACAAGCTTTTTGCCACGCTCGAAACAACCTCTCGCTCAATAATCCTGCCCGATGGCAGAAGCGTCATGCTTATTGATACCGTTGGCTTAATTTCACGTTTGCCCCACCATCTTGTCGAGGCTTTCAAGTCCACCCTCGAAGAAGCCGCAAGTGCCGACGTTATTTTACACATCTGCGATGCGTCGGACGACGACATTGCCCTTAAAACCAAGGTTACCAACGAGCTTTTGGCAGACCTCGGCTGCGAGGGTATACCCGTCGTAACGGTCTATAACAAGTGCGACCTTGTCACCGACCCCTCAATTTTAAATCAACAGGGTGTTGTGCGCATTTCCGCTAAAGAGGGCAGGGGATTTGAAGACCTGCTTGATGCCATAGTAAAAGCCCTGCCCGAAACCGCAAAGCGAATGAAGCTTTCGGTACCCTTTGCACAAGCAGGCCTTCTCGCTAAAATCCGAGAGGAAGGAATCATCTATTCCGAAGATTACACCGCCGACGGTATCGAAGTCGATGCGTTGGTCGATATCAAGCTTGTTTCAACCTGCGAGCAATACAAAATTTAACCCCAAAAGTACCTGTCCTTTGTGATAGGTACTTTTTTATGTGCATAGTAATCTGTATGATTATTGTAATATATTTTGGGACAAACTAACACTTTAAAGAGGGGTCAGCCAACCCGCTCGCTCACCTTGACAATATAACACATTTGGTGTAAAATGATACTATCTTTTACTATAGGGTTATTATGTCCATTTGATATATAAGCATTTTTACATACGCCTAAAACAACACAATTTTCATATATGTAATTACAAGAAAGGGATTTCATGGCTACTAAAAAGAACGAAGAAAAAGTAACTTCAACAAAAAAGAATACAAACAAAAAGAATAAATCTCAGAACCAGACGGTTGAAAACGTTTCTGCACTCGATGCTGCAATCGCTGCCGCAATCTCGGCACCCAAGCCTCCCAAGGGCGCACAGCTTGGTTCGCAGAAGAAAAAAGCGCCTTATTCAAAGGCTAACCCTCCCAAAAAGACAAAGACAGACGATAAAAAAACTGCAAAGGCAGAGGAAAAGGTACAGACTCCCGAAAAGCCCGCAAAAAAGCAGACAAAGCAGACCAAAGAAAAGCCTGCAAACAAAACTGCAAGGGCAAAGAATAACACCCCCGTGGCAGAGCCTGCAATCGAATTCAACCCCCATGCCGAGCTTACTGCGCCTCAGAAGGGAACAAAGCTTAAAATCATTTCTTTGGGCGGTTTAAACGAAATCGGCAAGAACATGACACTTTTAGAATATGGCAACGACATTGTCATCATCGACTGCGGAATGACCTTCCCCGATGCTGAAATGCCCGGTGTTGACATCGTTATTCCCGACTTCACCTACGTCGAAAAGAACGCCGACAAAATCAGGGGTGTTCTGCTCACTCACGGTCACGAAGACCACATCGGCGGCGTACCCTATCTTTTAAAGAAATTAAACGTACCGATCTACGGCACAAAACTCACCTTGGGCTTGGTCGATAATAAGATCCGTGAACACAACCTTGGCGGCGTCAAGCGCAACGTTGTCGTCCCCGGCCAGATGATAAGGCTGGGTTCGTTCGCTGTCGAATTTATCCGTGTCAACCACTCCATTCCCGATGCTGTTGCAATCTGTGTTAAAACACCTTTGGGCAACATCATTCACATGGGCGACTTCAAGGTCGACTATACCCCTATCGAGGGTGGAATTATCGACCTGCCCCGTTTTGCCCAGCTTGGAAGTGAGGGTGTGCTTGCTTTAATGAGCGACTCTACCAACTCCGAGCGTGCAGGCTTT
This sequence comes from Candidatus Faeciplasma sp., assembly GCA_045537675.1. Lineage (GTDB taxonomy): Bacteria > Bacillota > Clostridia > Oscillospirales > Ruminococcaceae > Faeciplasma. The sequence continues at coordinate 6,129 of JAZSPX010000174.1, forward strand.
ACCCCCAGCGAAAGAAAGGTCGGCGAATGCTTCGAGCACCTCTTCAACGGGGCAGAGGGCAAGCGTATCATCATTGCAACCTTCTCGTCAAACGTTCACCGTGTTCAGCAGATTATGGACTGTGCCGCCAAGCACGGCAGAAAAGTTGCCGTTTTTGGCAGAAGCATGGTAAACGTTATAAAAATGGGCATCGAGCTTGGTTACCTGAAAGCACCCGAGGGTATTCTTATCGACATCGACAAAATGCGCAACTACTCCGATGACCAGATCGTTTTAATCACCACCGGCTCTCAGGGCGAGCCTATGAGTGCCTTGACCCGCATGGCATTAAACGACCACCGTCAGGTAAGCATCACCTCAAACGACTATATCATCATTTCCGCACGTCCTATCCCCGGCAACGAAAAGTTCGTCGGCAAGGTTGTCAACGAGCTTTTAAGACTCGGAGCCGAGGTCGTATATGAAGAAATGTACGACGTTCACGTTTCCGGCCACGCCTGTCAAGAGGAGCAGAAGCTTATTTTGGCCCTCACCAAGCCCAAATTCTTCATTCCCGTTCACGGCGAATTCAAGCATTTGTCTCACCACGCATTAACCGCTACCGAAATCGGTATCCCCGAAAAGAACATCATCATTGCCGACATCGGCAACATCATCGAAACCGACGGCAAAACAATGCGCCTTAACGGCAACGTTCCCTCGGGCAAGGTAATGGTCGACGGCTACGGTGTCGGTGACGTAGGCGCAATCGTATTGAAGGACAGAAAACACTTGGCACAGGACGGTGTTATCGTGGTTTCCTTCACTATCGACCGCCTTGACAGACGTCTTTTAAGCGGACCCGACGTTGTATCCCGCGGCTTTGTTTATGAAAAAGAAAGCGAAGAGCTTTTGGATAAAGCAAGAACCCTTACCAAAAGTGTTATCGAGGATGAGCTTTTCACCCGCCACGATTACACTGCAATCAAAAACAAAGTGCGCGACGAATTGGGAGATTATATCTTCTCCAAGACCAAGCGCAGACCCATGATAATTCCCGTAATACTCGACATTTAAGCAAATACCGACAGTTTAAAAGAAAGGACGGAATAGCTAATGAAAAAGCGTTCTTCCCCGATATTTATAATTACGCTGTCCCTCATCATCATAGCCTCGGCAATACTTTGCGCAATGCTTATTGTTAACGGAGGGTATGTAGCAGGTGCATGTGCAGGCGTAATGGCGGTTTGTTCAATCACCCTGCTGATCGTTTCAATTGTTCACGACCGCAACGTGATTAAATATGCCACTATGATCGACAAGGACATTGTCGCCATAAGCCGACAGGCATTCTACGATTATCCCGAGCCGATCATTATTGTTGACAGCGATGAAAACGTCATTTGGTATAACGCAAGCTTTGAAGCCAATATTTTTGATGAAGACCGTGCCTACGGCATTCATTTAAGCGAGCTTGTTGGCAACAACACCTCTAAGGTCTACACTCTTTCGGGCGCAATCGTCAAAATTTTAGACCACTACTACCGTGTAACCGCCCGCAGATCGGATGTTTTCGACCTTTCAGTTATCAGCTTTGTCGATGAGACCGACCACGTAATGCTCGAAGACGAATTTAAAAAGAGCCATAAGACAGTTTTGATTATGACAGTCGACAATTACGACGACGTTTTGCAGAACTCTAAAGAAAGCGGTAAGGCTCACGTTCAGGTTCAGATTGAAAGAATGTTCGAGCATTTCATCGAAAACACAAACGGCGTAATTCACAAAATCTCTAACGATAGATTCTATGCAATCATCGAAGACCGCCACTTAGGCCCCATAATCGAAAGACGTTTCGACATCTTGGACGAAGCACGCTCTATCTCCATCGGCGAGCGTTCAAACGTAACTCTCTCCATCGGCGTAGGCAGAGGGGCAAAGACCCTTGCCGAAAGCGAAAGCTTTGCCAAGCAGGCACTTGATATGTGCTTGGGCCGCGGCGGCGACCAGGCAGCCGTAAAGACAGAAAACGGCTTCGAATTCTTCGGCGGCATCTCAAAGGCTGTCGAAAAGTCCACAAAGGTCAAGTCCCGAATTATCGCACGCGCCTTGAAAGAGCTTGCCGAAAGCTGTGACACCATCTTCATCATGGGTCACCGCCTTGCCGACTTCGACGCTGTCGGCTCGGCAGTAGGTCTTTGCGGCGCTTTCAGAAGCATGGGCAAAAACGCTTACGTCGCAGTCGATAAAGAAAAGAACCTTTCCAAGGCGTTGATAAATTACGTCAGCCTTAATTGTGGAAGCGACTATTTCAAATCGCTCGACGAAGCCCTGTTTGAGATCAACGACCGTTCGCTTTTAATCGTTGTAGATACCCATAACCCCGAAATCGTAGATTCCAAAGAGCTTTACGAGGCTGCACATCAGGTCGTTGTTATCGACCACCACAGAAAAATGGTCAACCACATCGACAATGCCGTTGTCTTCTTCCACGAGCCTTTTGCTTCCTCAACCTGCGAAATGGCAGCAGAGCTTATTCAATATTTCGGCAGCGATTGCAAAATCTCCATGTCCGAGGCAGAGGCGCTTCTTGCCGGCATCATGCTCGACACCAAGAACTTTGTCATGCGCTCTAACGCCCGAACTTTCGAGGCTGCGGCTTACCTTAAAAAGCTCGGCGCAGACACCGTTGTTGTTAAAGGCTTCTTCTCCGATTCTCTTGAAACCTACCGCGAAAAGAGCGTCTTGATCCAGTCTGCAAAGATATTCCACGGCTGTGCAATCGCCGTCACCGAATCCATCTCGCCCGAGCTAAGGCTTGCAGCCCCTCAGGCAGCAGATGAGCTTTTAGGCATAAGCGGCGTGAAGGCATCGTTTGTAATCTACCGAATGGACGGCACGTGCTACATTTCTGCCCGTTCAATGGGTGCATTCAACGTCCAGCTCATAATGGAAACCATAGGCGGCGGCGGTCACCAGACAATGGCAGGCGCCCAGCTCGAAATCTCTTTGAGCGAGGCCGAGGCCAAGGTTAAAGATGCTATCGAAGACTTCTTAGTTAAATCATAATCCTTATAGGGAGGAAAAATAAAATGAAAGTTATACTTATTAAAGACGTTAAAGGCTCGGGCAAGGCAGGCGCTGTTTTAGACGTTGCTGACGGCTACGCAAGAAAC
>JAZSPX010000144.1:0-5743 GCA_045537675.1 Candidatus Faeciplasma sp.
AGGCAGAGTTGTCTTCCTAAGCCCGCTTGGCCTCCGACTTCCCGAACCATCCGGTTCTCAGAGGTACCGCTCAGAACCCCGACATCTTCTTCCAGGCTCGTGAAGCTTGCAACCCCTACTATGACAACGTTCCCGCTGTTGTAGAGGAATATATGGCTAAGGTTAATGCTAAGCTCGGCACTAACTACCAGCTCTTCAACTACTACGGTGCTCCCGATGCTACCAAGGTAATCATCGCAATGGGCTCTGTATGTGACACTATTGAAGAAACTATCGACTACCTCAACGCTAAGGGCGAAAAGCTCGGTCTTATCAAGGTAAGACTTTACCGTCCTTTCGCAGCAGACAAGCTCGTAGCTGCTCTTCCCGAAACTGTTAAGATGATCTCCGTTCTTGACAGAACCAAGGAACCCGGCTCTTTGGGCGAACCCCTTTATTTGGACGTTGTTGCTGCTCTTCGCGGTTCCAAGTTTGCTGAAACTCCCGTTGCTTGCGGCAGATACGGCTTGGGCTCTAAGGACACAACTCCCGACCAGATCAAGGCTGTATATGACAACTGCGCTTGCAACCTTAACTACAAGCCCAGATTCACTATCGGCATCGAAGACGACGTTACCAACCTCTCCCTCAAGAGCGAAGGCAAGCTCGACACTGCTCCTGCAGGAACAATCGCTTGCAAGTTCTGGGGTCTTGGTTCCGACGGTACCGTTGGTGCTAACAAGAACTCCATCAAGATCATCGGCGACCACACCGACAAGTACGCTCAGGCTTACTTCTCCTACGACTCCAAGAAGTCGGGCGGTGTAACCGTTTCTCACCTTCGTTTCGGCGACACACCTATCAAGTCTACCTACCTCATCAACCAGGCTGACTTCGTAGCTTGCCACAACGAATCCTACATCAACAAGTACGACATGGTTCAGGATGTTAAGCCCGGCGGCACATTCTTGCTCAACTGCCAGTGGGGCGTTGAAGAACTCGACGAAAAGCTCCCCGGCCAGGTTAAGAGATACATCGCTGACAACAACGTTAACTTCTACATCATCAACGGTGTTAAGCTTGGTAAGGAGACCGGCATGGGCTCCAGAATCAACACCATTTTGCAGTCTGCATTCTTCAAGCTCGCAAACGTTATCGACTTCAACGACGCTTTGGGCTATATGAAGGCTGCTGCTGAAGCTTCCTACGCTAAGAAGGGTATGGACATTGTTGAAAAGAACTGGGCAGCTATCGACGCAGGCCACCAGAACATCGTTAAGGTTGAAGTTCCCGAGGCTTGGAAGACCGCTGCTGACACTTCTATCGGCTCCGCTAAGGTTGAAGGCGAAGGCAAGCTTGTTGACTTCGTTAACAACATTCTCATTCCTTGCAACGCACAGCAGGGTGACAAGCTCCCCGTTTCCACCTTCGCTGACATGGCAGACGGTACCTTCCCTCAGGGCTCTGCAGCATTCGAAAAGAGAGGCATCGCTATCGACGTTCCCGCTTGGAACTCTGATAACTGCATCCAGTGCAACTTCTGCTCTTACGTTTGTCCTCACGCTGTAATCCGTCCTTGCATCATGACTCAGGAAGAGCTTGACGCTGCTCCTGCTTTGGCTAAGGAAAAGGCTAAGCCCGCAACCGGTATGCCCGGCTACTACTTCGTAATGACTGTTTCTGCTCTCGACTGCACAGGCTGCGGCTCTTGTGTAAACGTTTGCCCCGGCAAGAAGGGCGAAAAGGCTTTGAACATGAGACCTTTGGACGAGCAGCTTGCTGAACAGGAAGTATTCGACTATGCAAGAACCTTGCCCGAAAAGCCTGAAGTTTTGGCTAAGTTCAAGGAAACCTCCGTTAAGGGTTCACAGTTCAAGCAGCCCTTGCTCGAATACTCGGGCGCATGCGCAGGCTGTGGCGAAACTCCTTACGCTAAGCTCATCACCCAGCTCTTTGGTGACAGAATGTACATTGCAAATGCTACAGGCTGTTCTTCCATCTGGGGCGGCTCCGCACCTTCCACTCCTTACACCACCAACAGCTTCGGCAAGGGTCCCGCTTGGGCTAACTCCTTGTTCGAAGACAATGCTGAATACGGCTACGGTATGTTCTTAGCTCAGAACACCATCCGTCAGAGAGCTGTTGCTAAGATCCTCGACCTTGCTAAGACCGTTGAATGCGAAGAATGCAAGGCTGTAATCAACGAATACCTCACCACCATCGACAACGGCAAGCTCAACAGCCCTGCTACTGACAAGCTTGTTGCAATGCTCGAAAAGATGGATACTGCCGAGGCTAAGGATATCCTTAAGGATAAGGACTTCTTAAGAAAGAAATCCATGTGGATCTTCGGCGGCGACGGTTGGGCTTACGACATCGGCTTCGGCGGTCTCGACCACGTAATCGCTTCTAACGAAGACATCAACATCTTCGTATTCGATACCGAAGTTTACTCCAACACAGGCGGACAGTCCTCTAAGGCAACTCCTACCGGTGCTATCGCTCAGTTCGCAGCAGCCGGTAAGGTTGTTAAGAAGAAGGACCTCGCAGGTATTGCAATGACCTACGGCTACGTATACGTTGCTCAGATCGCTATGGGTGCTGACTATAACCAGTGCATCAAGGCTATCTCTGAAGCTGAATCCTACAACGGTCCTTCCATCGTTATCGGTTATGCTCCTTGTATCAACCACGGTATCAAGGGCGGCATGAGCATTGCTCAGACCGAAGAGAAGAAGGCTGTAGAGGCTGGCTACTGGCACCTCTTCAGATACGATCCCAGACTTGCAGCAGAAGGTAAGAATCCCTTCCAGCTCGACTCCAAGGCTCCTACAGGCGACTATAAGGCATTCCTTATGAACGAAGTAAGATACAACTCCTTGGCAAGAGCTAACCCCGAAAGAGCAGAAAAGCTCTTCAACGCTGCTGTTGAATCTGCACAGGACAAGTACGACCACCTCGTATTCTTGACCTCGAAGAAGGACGCTGAATAAATCAGAAATTTGCTACGCAAATATCTGAAAAAGAAAGACACCTAACGGTGGCGTTCTTTAGTTTGATAAGAATTTACAGCTTGTATATATCGCGAAGCGATTAAAAATAAAAGAACCCCCACGTTCGTGGGGGTTCTTTGTGTTTGATGAAAACTTATAGGATAGAGTGATAAAAAGCCCCGTTAAAACGGGGATTTTTTGTTGCCTGCGGTTCAGAAAGTAAGCTTCATGTGGGGGTTCTTTGTGTTTAATAAGAGTTATAAAAAAATCAAGCCCCACAAATGTGGGGCTTTTTCGTAAACCATATCAAATTTTATGAACGGCAGGTAATAGTTAACACGAACAACGCGAGTGTTTACTATTATTCTTCCACGCTTTCCTCAACCTCTTCGGTTTCGTCGGCGCCTTCATCAGAAATAACTTCTGCTGCTTCTTCGGCGCTTTCCTGTTCTGCCATTGCCTTAAGCTCTTCGGCTGAAAGCTGTTCAACCTCTTCAATCTCGGCTTCTTCGTCGTGCTCGGCACTTGTAAATGCCGCCACAATTCTGTCGGGCACGTCCTTGGTTCTCATAATGGTCACGCCGCCCGAATATCTTCCCATAATCGAGATATCCTTGGCACGCACACGAATGATAATGCCGTCGTTCGAAATAAGGATAACGTCGTCCTCCTCGTTAACGACCTTAATGCCGCAGACCTTGCCCTTTTGCTCGTTGACCTTATAGTTAAGCATACCAAAGCCGCCGCGGCGCTGAACACGGTAGTTTGCAGGCACAACACGTCTGCCAAAGCCCTTTTCGGTTACGGTGAGGACTGTTGCGTCCTCTCTCATAATCTCGGCAGAGACAACCTCGTCGCCATCTCTCAGCTTAATTGCCCTTACACCGTGAGCCGAACGTGACATGGGCCTGAGCTGTGTTTCTTCAAATCTGATAATCATGCCGTTGCGGGTTGCAACAACAATGTGGTCGTCACCGTCGGTGTGCAAAACGCCCTTGATTTCGTCGCCTTCGTCAAGACCGATAGCGATAAGACCGTTCTTTCTAAGGTTTTTGTAAAGTGCTAAGCGTGTGCGCTTAATTTTGCCGAACTTTGTAACCATGGTTACATATTTGTCTTCCTCGAAATCGGTGCACGAGATCATTGCGGCAATCTTTTCACCGTTCTGCAGCGGCAAGAGGTTTATGATGTTCGTTCCGCGCGATGCTTTAGAGCCTTCGGGAATTTCGAAGCACTTAAGCTTGAACATAATGCCCCTGTCGGTAACAAACAAAACGTTGTCGTGGGTCGAGCAAACAAGCATTCTGTCGACATAGTCTTCTTCACGCTGCTTCATTCCGGTAACGCCCCTGCCGCCGCGGCGCTGAACGTTATATTCCGAAGAACTTGTTCTCTTAATATATCCGTTGTGGGTGAGGGCAATGATATTCGTATCCTCGGGTATAAGGTCTTCAATGTCAACCTCGCCCGATATGGACATGATCTCTGTTCTTCTGTCGTCACTGAACTTGTTCTTGATCTCGTCAAGCTCGCCCAAAACAATGCTAACAACTCTTTCATGGTTAGAAAGAATATCTTCAAGGTCGGCAATCTTAACCTTCAAAGCTTCCAACTCGTCATAAATCTTCTGTCTTTCAAGGCCTGTTAGCTGAATTAAGCGCATGTTTGCAATATAGTCAGCCTGAATTTCAGTAATTCCAAAGCGCTCGACAAGTGCTTCCTTAGCCTCTGCCGGGGTTTTTGAAGCACGGATTATTTTAATAACCTCGTCGATAAAGTCAAGCGCAATAACCAAGCCCTGCAAAATGTGCTCGCGCTCTTTGGCTTTTCTAAGGTCGAAGCGTGTTCTTCTTGTAATAACCTCGCACTGGAAGTCTAAGTATTCCTGCAAAATCTGCTTTAATGTGAGAATTTTCGGCACGCCGTTAACAAGTGCAAGCATAATAACGCCAACGGTATCCTGAAGCTGAGTGAAGCTGAAGAGCTTGTTTAAAACGATCTGCGCGTTAGCGTCTTTTTTAAGCTCGATAACGATTCTCATACCCTCGCGGGAGGATTCGTCTCTAAGGTCGTGAATGCCGTCAACTCTCTTATCCTTAACAAGCTGGGCAATCGACTCGACGAGTCTTGCCTTGTTTACCATGTAAGGAATTTCTGTCACGATAATGCAGTTTCTTCCCTTGATCTCTTCAATATTTGTCTTCGAGCGCAGGGTGATCTTCGCTCTGCCGGTGGCATAGGCAGCCCTAATTGCGCTTCTTCCCATGATAATGCCGCCTGTGGGGAAGTCGGGGCCCTTTATGCACTCCATCAAATCGTCAAGCGTGCAGTCGGGGTTGTGTGCCAAAACCTTAATGCCGTCAATAACCTCGCCCAAATTGTGGGGAGGGACGTTTGTTGCCATACCAACTGCAATACCCACCGAGCCGTTAACCAAAAGGTTAGGGAAGCGTGCGGGCAAAACAACAGGCTCTTTAAGTCTGTCGTCGAAGTTGGGCATAAAGTCAACGGTGTCCTTGTCAATATCAGTAAGCATGTTGACAGCCATCTTAGCCATCTTGGCTTCGGTATAACGGTAAGCAGCCGGCGGGTCACCGTCGACCGAGCCGAAGTTGCCGTGGCCGTCTACAAGCGGGTAACGCAAAGAAAAGCTTTGTGCCAGGCGCACCAACGCATCATAAACCGAGGCGTCGCCGTGAGGGTGGAATTTACCCAGACAGTCACCAACCGTTGTTGCACACTTTAAGTACTTCTTGTCAGGTGTTAAGCCT